>JAEWAA010000030.1 GCA_023391955.1 Bacillota bacterium
CCTCAATGGCTACCAGCGGCGGCACGTATTATGCATTAAAAGAAGACGGCACCGTGTGGAGCTGGGGCAACAATGTCTGGGGGCAAATTGGTGACGGAACAACGGAGGACCGGGAGTCGCCCGTCCAAAACCCCCATATACGCCATGTAAAGCAAATTCAGGCCACTTCTGGAGGTCCCGTTTATCTTAAAACAGATGGGACCGTGTGGACCAACGGAAGCAATATCGGCGGGCAGCTTGGCAACGGATCCTATGAACCGTCCTTGGTGCCCAGCCAGGTCATCGGTTTGAGGGGAATCAAGGAAATATCATCCTGCAGCAGCGGCGGCGGCAGGGTATTGGCCTTGCGTGAGGATGGAGTGCTGTGGGCATGGGGGCAAGGCCCAACCGGGGATGGGACCCAATGGTGGCGTACTACCCCTGTGATGGTCAAGAGCTTTGAGAGCCAGCCGCTGGAAGAGGCTACTGACATAAAGGTCGAGTTGAATGGCAAACTGGTAAAGTTTCCTTCATCACCGGTGCTGGCTGAGAACACGACACTTGTGCCCATGCGTGCCATATTCGAAACACTTGGAGCGGCCGTAGTCTGGGATGAAGAGGCTTCATCGGTTACGGCTGAAGGCAGCGGAATCCTCTTGCGAATTGATATTGGGGCCAACCAGGCGTATCTAAACAACCAGCCAGTACCTTTGGAATCGCCTGCTGAACTAAAAGATGGAACCCTCTTTGTCCCCTTGCGGTTTGTAGCTGAGTCTCTGGGCAAACAGGTGCAGTGGGAGGAAGCCTCCCATACGGTTATTCTAAAATAATAAATAGATTATCCGATGCTTTTCAAGGGGAAAAGGTTATCATCCCGCTTGCAGATGCCTCCACTTATATTGCGTGTACCAGGGGTATGCATTCCTTAACATTGACCTGTCACGGCGAACAGTCATCTTTTATGTATAAAATCCTGCACAGTGCTCCTAATTTGTGTTGAACATTTGAAGAGTTTGCTGCAATTCCCCTTGTAACGCAAATATGGTGACAAACAAGATGAAGATGAAAAAAACGCCTGCAATCAATAAAACCGAACCTAAAATTTTTAAGAATACACTCTTTGTCAGTCCTAATAATGTCTTCACGATTCATGACTCCCCATCGGTAATGTTAGCTGTGTCCGCAGCCGCCCTTCCGCTAATTGGCACCATTCCTAATTTGATCATAACCTGTGCAGGAAAAGTTGATAATGTCCGGAAGGGCATACCCTTTTGGGCAAAATAAAAAAGAAACCAGGCTCTGCCTTTAGGGGCGGCATAGCCTGGTTTCTTCGGAAAGAATTTATTTATTTCAGCCACTTATGATCGGGGTCGTCATAGGGATTGAGCTTGCGGCCGGAATCTCCAGCCATGAACCATAGATAATACACCTCGTAACCGCCCGCCGCGCTTACCGGATGGTAGCCTTTGTCGATGGCGAAGCTGTCGCCGTGACGGATGATATGGGCATCGTCGATGCTGCCGTCCTTGGTGTAATGGACCTGAATGCCGAAGCCTTGGGAAGGATTGGTCTGGTAGTGGTAAACCTCCTCCAGATTGGGCTCCTCGGGAGCAAATTCCCCGTCATGCTTATGCGGCGGATAGCTGGACCAGTTGCCTGCTTCGTTGAAGGTTTCGCCCAGAATCATACGATGCACCCGGCCCTCGGCATTGTCGGCGATAATATCATGCACCTCCCGCTTCCAGGAGTCCTTGCCCCGCTGATGAACCACAACCTCATCAGGACGGACGACGAAGGGCGTATGCTTTTCTTCCGCCTTCACCTTGCAGACGGCAACCACCGCTCCGCTTTCAGTACTTACCGTATAAGAGGATTGGCACGGGATGTAGACCGTGGTAGCTTTCCCGGCAAACACACCGCCCCGGCTCTCCAAGCTGTCGAAGGTATGTCCTTCACAGCTTACAGACATGTGACCGGACAATAGGACCAGTGCGGTTTCGTATGCACCCGTCGATGCGGCATATTGCTGGCCCTCAGCCAGAAACAGCTTGCCCAGCGCCAGGATTCTCAAATACGGATTATCCTCCGCAATGATGTCTACATACCCTTGTTCTTCCTTCGCTTTTACAAAACGTGACAAATCCTTCACCCTGCTTTCGGAGCATTATCGTAACTTGGTACTACACCTTCTAAGCATAACAAATTTCTGCATACGTGTGCAAAGTCTACCTTCCCGATATCCGGTTTTGTCAGAATACGCGATTGCCCAAGAAATGTTTCCTGCCCGCCACTTAAAGCACTTGCAGTACCCGGAAGATCATCACAGCGGCTTGAGCGCGGTTCGCCTGCAGGAAAGGGGAAAATGCTCCGTTATCCATCCCTTCCACAATACCGTATTGCCCCAAATTCCGGACGGCCTTCTCTGCGTAGCTGCTAATGGATGTCTGATCCTGAAATACTGCCGGGTTATGGGTCACCGCAGGCTGCAGCCTCTTCACCTGAAGGGCGCGATGCAGCATAACGGCCATGTCCTGGCGGGTAATGCTTTCATCCGGCCCGAAGGTATGGTCCGGCTTACCTTCCACAATTCCTTGTTTTTGCGCACTGGCAATGGAATTGTAATACCATTGATCCGAACGGATATCCTGGAAGGTCGAGACGGCAGCAGGATCCTGCCAATCCAAGGCATTCATCAGCAAGGTTATGAACTCCGCTCGGGTTATATTTCGTCCCGGTTGAAACATTCCCTCCCCCGTCCCTTCGGCAATTCCTCGGGCAGCCAGGCTTTCGATGGCATCCTTGGCCCAAGCCACACTCTGCAAATCCTGGAAGGTGGAATTTACATGAGCCGCAGTGTACAAGCTGAAGTGCTCCGGCCGGAACATCAATGCCCCAGCTTCCGGTTGATACCTCGCGTTTTTGACAACCTCCAGCTTTCCGTCATCCCGGATATGGTACAGAACAACCTTAAACGGATTCTGACCGGGTTTAAGGGTATACGGGAGCTCAACCTTCACTTCATTTCCGCCAAACGAGCTTTTGTGAATGCCATTAATTATTAACTGCATATCATAAACAGCTGAGCCGCTCTCCAGCTTCTCTCTGGTGGCATAAGGGAGAGTCTGGACATCCGCCTTCGCGATGACAAATTCCATAAGACCAGGGTTGTTCCTGAGGAATGCAGCAGCCAAATGAACCTTCGCAAAGCCCGTATCCAGCTGCAAGCCGTTTGGATTTTGCTCCGACCAAACCGCAAGCTCCTGAAGGGGGACAGAAATCCGGATTTCCTCCGTTTCCTGCCGGGGCTCCACTTTGATGACGATGGGGCCACTTCCTCCATGGGAAACGGCTTGGGCAAGATGATCAGCTTGGATGGCGGAGGCCAAAAGGGATGGCGAATTCAAGCTAGTTTTCAGAAGGATTTGGTTCCCCTCCACAATGGCCACCGGCCCCTCCGGCTTGCCCGGGTCAGCAGGAGCAGACGGCACAGACGGCGCCGTTTCTTCCTCCTCCGGTTCAGCGGCATTAGCCGTTACCCAAACAGTTGTATGCGCTTGAAAACCTCCGTCCACGGAGCTTGCGGTAATCATGGCAGTACCTTGGCCAACGGCAGTTACCTTCCCGTTTCTATCCACCACTGCTATACCTGGATTGCTAGAGGTCCAGCTTACCTCCCGGTTGGTTGCATCAGCCGGTGTTACTGTGGCGACTAACAGACGGGATTGCCCCGCCACAAGGGAAACTTGCCCATGATCCAACTCTATTCCCGTTACCGGGATAACCTGCGGTTCTTCCGGCACTATAACTGTAATGGTATGAGGTCCGCCTGGAGTCAACGAAACCCAGGTCCCTGCCGCAACCGTAACCCCTGTATCCGATAAATACACCTTGCCAGTTACCGTAGACGAGGGCAAAAGCGCCTCAAAACGAAGCTGCAATAGCTCCATCGAACCAGAATAACCTTGGCTCTGGCTTGCAGCAGCAAGCCTAACTTGGCCGGGGGAAGAGTAAACTACACCGGTTACAGTGAAATTTTCCGCTAAAGGAGCAGCACCTTTGTAGCTGAACAAGGAAGGGTCATAATGGACGACAAAGGAGGTAGAATACACACTGTCTGAAA
This sequence comes from Bacillota bacterium, assembly GCA_023391955.1. Taxonomy (GTDB): domain Bacteria; phylum Bacillota; class Bacilli; order Paenibacillales; family NBRC-103111; genus Paenibacillus_AR. The sequence goes on from JAEWAA010000030.1 coordinate 4,100, forward strand.
CGCCCGTGAACCCGTAAATCAGATCAAAATCCCCACCTGCCGCTGCCTCATCCGCACCTCTAATATAAGCTACAGGCTGCATGGACGGAAGGACAGTCACCGTTGTCTGGGCTGTGAACCCGCCGTCAGCCGCAGTCACCGAGATCACGGCCGTCCCTGCCGCTGCAGCTGTTACACGTCCTGTGCTGTCCACAGCTGCCACATCCGTGTTGCCCGACTCCCAACGAACCTCCCTGTTTGTCGCATCCGCAGGCCTAATAATAGCACTTAATTGGTGCACATCCCCTTCCGTTAATTGAAGGGTGGTTTCGGTCACCTCCACTCCCGTTACAGGGACATGCTTTTCTCTCGCATAGAGCCTCAGCTCAGCCATATTCCCGAACCAGGCCCCGGAATTGTAGATGCGGATGTAACGGTATGGTGTTAGATCACTGACCGGGAGGGTTTGCCATTCCGCTGTGGAAGCCGCTTGAGCCGTAAGATCAGTCCAAATCTGAAGATCATTGGAGCCTTGGACCCGGGTTCCCTTGATCCGCGTATAATACTGGTCCTGCCGGGCCAGAAGCTCCACATGTGACAGCTGTACGGTGTTGCCCGCCTTAAAATCAAAAACAATGGAGCCTCCGGTTCCCGAACTGCTGCCTAGTCTAAAATCCGAGTTGGTGGCTGCATTCCCGTCAAACAAACGGTTCACCTGAGTTCGCGTATCGGCGGCCGTTCTTCCCGTGGTGGAATCAATCAGTTCCGCCACCTCTGCCAAATTGGCCAACAGGCCGGTTTCATCAGCAAGAAACAAAACGCTGGAATCCGAGGTAGCCGTAACCGGATTACCGGCCCCGCCATCTTCCCGGTTGTATTGGATAGAAAAGGCCACCGGGCCTGCTGCAGCATCGGGTCCCATAACGGCTTCAGCTGTATAATGTATGCCATCTGCCGTGTGGACGGCTGCCTCCTGCCCCTGGATAACAGCCGAAACATCCCGTATGGCCGTTTTGGCCGCAATGTCCAGGGTAACGGTATTGCCGGCAGTAATCCGGTTCTTCACACTCTGCTCGGACTGGATGGAGACGGATTGTATCTGATTCAACGACACCACCGCTCCATGAAACTTAACCTCGGCCATATTTCCGAACCAGGAGCCTGAATTGTAGATGCGGAGGTAGCGGTAAGCCTTCCCGGATATTCCCTCTACATATTGCCATTCCTTAGTAGAGGCAGCGGCCTTGGTGAGGGTTTCCCAGGTTGCCAGATCATTGGAGCCTTGGACCACCGCTCCTCTTAAGCGGGTATAATATTGATCCTGTCTGGACAACAGCTCCGCTCCGGTGAGCACTGCCGCATTGCCTTCCCGGAAGTCAAAGATAATATAGCTGCCTGCCCCGCTTCCGTTGATGCGGTAATCAGAAAACGTAATCGGCAGGTTATCAAATAAATAGCCGGTTTGCTTCAACGTTTCCGCTGCTGTTCTCCCTGAGCCCGTAGTGGAATCAATTAGAGTAGTGGTTTGCAGCAGATTAGGAATTTCATTGGAGTTGTCTGCCAAATAAAATTTCGAGCCGTCGGTTGTAAAATAAATGGTATCCCCCCGGCTTCCCTTCTGATCCAGATAATCGATACGGAAGGTGATATTGCCCACGGGAGTTTCGGTAGACGTCTTTAACTCCGCCGTCCAATTCAGCCCGTCATCAGAGGTAACCGCTGCTGTATCCGTGTCCAAAATCCTGACCGCCACCTGACTGATGGCCTCTTTGGCTCGAAAGGATAAGTGGATGGTGTCGCCTCTTGCTATTCTGCCGTTTACCCCCTGTGGAGAGCTGAGCGACACCGATACCAGCTTGTTGTTGGTCTCAAACCTTTGGCCGGTTATGCGGAATTCGCTTAATTCCAGCATATTGGAGATGTTCCCCCGGAGCACATCCGGCTGCGGATCAACCATCTGGATCTTTATCATCCGAAAGGGCTTTTGCTTAAGCTCGTCTGCTACTTCCAGCACCGACATGCCCGCAGTAAACTCCGTTTGCCCCGGAGTCAGCCGTTCCCAATTCACGCCGTCGTTAGAGCCGAACATGGTCGTTCCAGCCATCCGGTCGTCAAAATTCATCCGCCCTTCCATGGCGAAGGCATCCGCAGTAATTTTGTAATCGGCCCCGAAATCCAGAATATGATACAGGTCAGGATAAGGCGCCAGAGAATACACCGGGAAGGTATTGTCGTTATCATCCACCAGAAGAGGCAGCGACGTGCCGAAGGTGGAGGTCACCAATTGGGAATAATCCATGGTGCCGTCCTTCAACAACGGGGTAAGCAGCTGAAGACGTTCGGCGGCATTCCGCAAGGCAAGCAGCTGCCGGGAAAAATCCTCGTTGGAAGCCATTCCGATTTGCTCCATGGTTTCCTCGTATGCGGATTCGAAGGCCATACGCGATGCGGTGACATATGGTATTTCCGGATTGTACAAAGCAGCAATTGCCGCTACCGCCCCGCTCCGGTCCGATGCTACCGCGATGCGGATATTTTTCGTCTCCAGCGTAGTTCCGTCCTCTGCTGTTACGGTGAAGGAATAGGAACCTGCCTGGGCGGGCTGCCATACGAAGGCTCCTGTTACTGTATCCAATTGCGCCCCTTCAGGCAATTCCGCAATGGTATAACGGAGGCTCTTTCCGGCAGCGGAAGCGGATAAGTCCAGGCTAATGGAAGCACCCGCAAAAACATCAACACTCAAATCCTCTTTGCCTTCTTTGAATACGGGAGGCGTCAGCTGCTCCTTGGCCAGCACATTGAAGTGATCCACGTCCACCAGAGCTCCGTTTCCGGTAACATTCATATAAACCAGGCTGAAATCCGTATCCAGCTGCCCGTAGCTCACATGATTGATACCCATATCGAAGGTGATATACCTCCATTGCCCCTCCGTATCCGGCAAGGTCAAGGTATGATACGGTGTTCCGCCCAGGCGGGTGCTTAATTCCAATGTGGCTGGACCGTCCGACCGAAACAAGAGTCCGATGAGTCTGGTGCCGCTGCGGTCGGCATAAGAGAGATTCTGTACGGCAATTTTGCTGCCGTCTGGTGTAGTGTTGAATCTGATGTAGGAGGTGTCACCCTCCTGCCGGGTACCGCTTTGACTGTCGAAGGCGGTATATCTCTCCTCCAGCTCCACTAATGCCGGATTAGTCTGTTCCTTGGGAAGGTACTTGGATCCTTCAGCTGCCGCCTCCCCGGGAATATAGATCCAGAAATCGCCGCCTCCGTCTACACTTTCCCACGCCTGCGTCAGAACACCTTTATAGTAATAATTGGACGGGCTCCTTTTGGTGAAGGCTTCGTGGAAGTAAGGGGCTTTCTCTTCCAGATTAATACCCTTCGTATACGTATAGTAATAATACATATCCCAGAACAGAGCGGTATTGGTCCTGCCTTTGTAGAGATCGGAAATTTTATAGTAGATGCCCTTAACCTCTCCATCCCGAATGGAATGCGCTACAGGCGTCCAGGGGGTATCGTAGCCCAGCATGAACTGCCAGAAGTAGTCGGTTGCCGCCAGCACCCGGTCATTCAGAAACTCATAATAGCCCACTGCATCGGCCTGTTGGGATACGGTTCCCTCTACAGGGTCAACCTTCGTATTCTGGGCGAGGAACATACGCGCCAATATAGCAGAGTTCGTCAGATCGCCGGCGCCGTGTGCTTGGTCACGCCCCATTTCCACATGCTGAACCACCGGCTGGTCCAACCGTTCACCTGTAGCCGCGTTAGTTTCCACCAGCCTGTACAGCTGCTTGATGGAGCCGTTAAAGCCCTGGTTCGAGGCCGTTTTGTTAACGGTGGCCCATTCCACTGCCTCCTCGTACCGATCTCTGTTCCCGGTAAAAATATAGCCTGCCATGGCCCCTAGCAGCGGATAATTATGCTGGTTCATAAACTGGTTATTGTCGTGGAGGAATGTCTCAATGACCGGATTGATCAGGTTATGGGTAAAATTGGCCGTATCCTGATCCGTCCATTGAAGGGATGCATCCTGATAGCTGGAATACCGCAGAATTTCTGCAGCGGTGACCATCCGGTTCAGTGGAATTCCCGTATGAATATGGGCATCCGCAAAATAAACATACTGGGCGGGGTCCATCTGGGACCAGATGCGGATAATGTGCATGGCATTAGCCCGGTAGAGCTCTTCTCCGGTGATGTAATACATCAACGCTTGGGTGTATGCCTTTAATCCGTCCTGGATAAACCGTTGATTAAAACCCTGGCTGTTAAAAGCGGTAGACGCAGGCGCCTCCGGATTGGTGGAGCTTTGGTTGCTGGAGGTGACCGTTTTGGCTGCAGCCGCCGACGCCATCATGGCCTTGTAGTAGGAATACCAGGGCTCATTGCCGTTTAATACCTGCGATCTCATATTTTCCAATACCGGTTTAGTCAGCCCCACTCCCGGATGGGTAAAACCATTACTGAAGCTTTCCGTAACCTCCACCCGGTAAGCTTCACTGCTTACGGGAGCGGCAGAAGCCGGATTGACCGGGGCAGCTGAAGCCACAATCAGGACACACAGGAATAGGACAAACAGCCGTTTATACAACATTCCGTTTGAAACTGAAGAACTCTTCCTTTCCATCATACACCTCCGATATTGAATAGAAGCGCTTACATATTCTGCTTGTAAAATACTTCCTCTGGCGCTTGCCAGACTAGTATAGCAAGATCAGGCCTAATTCAGAATGCGGTTATTTAAGATGTTCATACGGTTTTTTAAGGTTTGTAAAAAGCAAAAAACCGGTTCCGCCACAGTGTTGCTGTGACAAAAACCGGTTCATTTGGCCACCGCGGCGCGGCAATTAAGGCTGTGCGAGCTTTTGGACGTACCATTTGGCCACTGGCGTGTTGAAGGTTCCCCGTGGGAAGGACACCTGACTGTTAAGAGTCATGCGATAGATGCCGGGTTCTTCCGGAAGCGGTACATCGAACGTAAATGTGTTGTTTACAACTGGAATATCGTATGTGCCGAGGATTTCATCCGTGTTGTCCTCCCGGGTTACCGTTACACTCAAGCTGCCTGATGTGTCAGCAGCCGTTTTTCCGCTTATGCTAAAGGTACGGCCGGTTGTTTCCGCATAGGCTTGGGAAGGTGTGACCCCGCTCACCTGCACAAAGGTTCCTGAAACATTGGAGATATCCACTTGAGGCTTCACATTGCGGTAGGTCAGATCCGCGACAAAGCTTTTCACATACAACGTCCGATTTCCAGCCTCCACTCTTACCTGCAGCTCATTGCTCCCGATATCCGTATGGGTATTACTGATATAGGATTGTTTGTAACGCTCTTGGAGTCCTTCTATATCATTTACAGTTAAAGATGAGATCGCGTAAGCCTTGGTTTCGCCGTTAATCCGGTTTTCCGCCAGAATTATCGGATAATCATGTCCAGTGAAATTTCCCATCATACGAACCGTATAATCATAGTTGTCGATGGTCTCCGGAATCCCGTAATCCTCCACCTGATAGGTCTTATAGGTAATATCCAAATCTCTGGTTTCCGGACTCCACACGGATTCATAGCCCATGATCTCTTTCAGTGCCATTTCGTCCGCATACAATACCCCTCCCTTTTGAAAAGGTGTGCGGTACTGCTCCATAGTCCGTATCGGTGCCCCGAACCAGCTTCTTTCCGCCTCGGCTTGGTCCGGACGCAGGGTGATCCCGTAGCCTGCGCTGTTTAAGCGGACAGCACCGTCTGCTTCTTTTACTGTTTCGTATCCGAGCTTCCCGGCAATCCATTCCACCTCCAGATAAGGCATCCCGTCCTTTACCGTGCCCACCTGCTCTCCTTGGAAGGTAACACTGGTTGCGCCAATGGCAATGCCGTTCACCTTCACCGCTTCCTTCTCCTCAACGGCAACCAGCCCTTCCATGGACAGCGTCTTGGCCTTGGCCAGGTCCGGTACAAAAGTCAAGGAGCGTGCTGTTTCGCTCCAATCCAGCTTGCCGTAGGAAGCCAGATCATTGAGCACAATGGCAGTTTTGCCGCCAATATTGAAGGAACGGATGGACCCGCCTTCATAGGTAGCGCGGATATCGGTATAAAACACATCACCGAGCTTCTGTCCAACCGGCAGCTCCTCCCGCGGGGCAGCGGCAGCCGGACGCACAGGTTTCCCGGCAACAGACGTGATCGCCACCTCCTTGCGTTGGGGAATCCAGGCCACATCAAACCCATACCCGCGCAGATCTTCAGCCACTACGGCGGTAAGCCCGTCAATATTCATAGATGTAATGGTGCTGCCGTTTACATGAGCCTGAATGTCCGTAGCCAGAACCTGGCCAACAACATCGCCCACCTGGGGAGCTGCTTCGGCCTGAACCGGACCGGTCACGCTGTAACCTGCCAGCATCGCACTTAGCACCAGTCCCGCGGCCAGCTTTTTAATAAAAGGAACCATCGTTATTCACTCCTTATTTATGGGGCGCTGCTTTATCCATTATTTAGACGTCTGATTTGGAATAAAGTTACCATTTACGAACCAAAACAACGAAAATATCGTCGTATCTGACTCCGCTTCCGATGCCGGAAGCCTCATTTCACCCCAATAGCGTCTTCTGCTTCCGTTAGATTCTCCAGCCCCCGGTTTTGGAGCAAATAGCGTCTTCTACCGCCGTTAGAATTAAAACTATCAGCTGATGAAAGCAAGGACCGGAACAACCAAAAAAGCTGCCCCCAAAATGGGAGCAGCCTTCTGAACCTACCGTCTAAATGTCCGCCTTTGCGCTACAAACTCCGTAGCCAGGAACGCGCAGCCTGCGACAAGCGAAGCCGCCGCTGCGAACCAATAGATGCTGGTGGCGCCGAAATGGTCGAACAGCCACCCCCCTACGGGTCCCCCCGTCCTCCGCGCCA
>JAEWAA010000145.1 GCA_023391955.1 Bacillota bacterium
GCCTTCGTTTTGTTCACACACGGACTCCCTTTTATCTCCCCCCGCTTCAAGTTCCGGCTGCACACCGCCGCTTTCCCGCCCCACCGGATTACCCCTTGAAAAATCCCGCCTTTTCCTCCATGATTAAGGGATACATTGTTTCATTGGAGGAGGCCTGTTACCCGTGAGTTCCCGATTCGATCAAGTGCCCGACCGCAGAAACACCCGGTCCTACAAGTGGGACCAGTCCGAGAAATTGTTCGGCAGCCCCGATATCCTGCCGTTATGGGTAGCGGACATGGATTTTGAGAGCCCGCCCGCTATCAAAAAGGCCATTGAAGGCCGCGCCGCCCAAGGCATTTACGGCTATACCGTAATGCCTGACGAAGGCTGGGACGCCATTACCGGCTGGTTCAACCGGCGCCACCAATGGCCCATCCAAAAAAGCTGGCTGTCCACCGTTACCGGCGTGGTCACCGCTCTGAGCCTGGCCGTGGAGCTGTTTACCGAACCCGGCGGATCCGTTATTCTGCAATCGCCGGTGTATTACCCGTTCTATGATGTGATCAAAATGAACGGCCGCCAGGTGGCCGCCAATCCGCTGCTGCACCAAAACGGCCGGTACGAAATGGACTACGCCCACCTGGAAAAGCTGATGCAGGACGGCGCCAAGCTGCTGCTTCTGTGCAGCCCCCACAACCCCGGCGGACGGGTCTGGGAGCGGGAAGAGCTGGTGAATCTCGGAGAGCTGTGCCGCAAGTACGGGGTTATTATCGTATCCGACGAAATTCATGCGGATATGGCTTATCCCGGTCACAAGCATATCCCCATCGCTTCCATTTCGCCGGAGCTGGCGGAGATTACCGTGACCACCATTGCGCCTACCAAAACCTTCAACCTGCCCGGTCTGCCGGCAGCCTTTATGGTCACGCCAAACCCGGAGCTGAAGCGGAAAATCGACCACCGGATCAAGGCGCTTTCCTTGCATATGACGGGATTTTTCAGCCCGGATATGATCCTGGCCGCCTATAACGAAAGCGAAGCCTGGCTGGACGAGCTGGTGGTATACCTGATGGGCAACCTGGAGTTTGCCGTGGACTATCTCAACCGGGAGCTGCCCGCCGTCAAACCTATGGTACCCGAAAGCACCTATCTCCTGTGGGTGGACTGCCGGGGGCTTGGCCTGGACGTAGCCGGCCTGAAGGAGCTGATGTACCACAAAGCCCAGGTGGCCTTTAATGAAGGCTCCACCTATGGTCCCGAAGGGAAAGGCTTCCTGCGGATCAACCTGGCGTGCCCACGTTCCATCCTGCAGGAGGGATTGAACCGGTTTGTAAAAGCGGCAAGCGCCTTGGCCGGAAGCAAAACGGAGTAGGCCTTCTTTATCCCAAATGTAAACAGCAAAAAGCAGAGTAACGGAGAGAAGTCCGTTATTCTGCTTTTTTTGACCCGAGAATATCCTTAAGGCTCCACCGTATAGCTGGCCTCCGGAATCCAGTTGCCTTCCGTAAAGTTGCGGCCCTTAATCTGAACGCGGTTGCCGGTTACCTCTACCACCAGCCCCTCGCTTTTCCGCTCCTCGGCAGCAATAGGGTTGTCCGTTGTATCGTATGGCGTCAGCACCGAGGAGGTATTGACCATGGTAAATCCGTCGCTGATCAACGTTCCGGGGGAACCCAGCTCCCAATGGGAATGCCCCGAGAAGAAGATGGTCTGGGGATAACGGGAGAGGATTTCCTTCAGACGGTCATGCTGGACCACCGCCCGGCTGTTGAAGTCCGTGTAGCTCCCGGCCACCGTATAAGGTAAAGGCTGATGCAGGAACACGAAGATCGGCTTGCCCTCCTCCGCTCCCTCCGCCATTACGCCCTCCAGCCAATTCAGCTGATTCTCCGACAGCCAGGCGTCTTCGGCGTAGCTGTCATCGGTCTGACGGTAGCTTTCAGAACCCAGGAACACAAAATGATACCCGCCTATCCATGAATCATGATACACCTTCTCATAACCTGTGAACTGGAGAAACCGGTTAATGGATGCTTCCGCTGTTTCCCCGTTAGGGAAACCCGCCTCATTCCATTTGCCCGAGGCATCCGTCCAGGCTTTATAGAATTCATGGTTGCCAATGGTGTACACAACCTGTCCCGGATAAGGATTCTCCTGCATAAGCTTGCCCAGGGTCTCATAATCCTTGGGCAGGCCGTTGCCCAGATCGCCGTTGATCACCAGCGCCTGGCCCGGAGCATTGGTGCCAAGATCGGTCAAGGCTTTGCGGAGCTTCGTGTGGGATTCCTTGTTCCAGGCTTCCACATGAATATCGCTGATGACCGCAAAGCGGAAAACCGGCCCCGCTCCCGCTGCAGTCGTCGCCGCAAGTGATGACGCTGCCGCACCCTCCTGGACAGCGGGAACAGCCGCTGCTGCGATAGGCTGAAGGGCCGCCAAGGGAACGGCAGCGGCAGCCACAGGTTCAAGTGCTGTCAAGGAAACATCGCCCGGCTTGGGCGAACCCAAGGGCCGGACCAGCTTAGGCGCTGCGGGATCCGGACTATTTATGAGAACAGAAGGCACAACCGTACCTTGTACAACCGAATCGGTAGGCTCGGATTGAGCCGGAGGCTCTGCATCCATGCCGATAGAAGCGAGTACCAGCACAGCAGCGAGAATGACTTGCCAAGCGGCGATATGTAATTTCATAGAGAAAGCCCCCTTTTTTGTATAATGAATAAAGATTCATTGTGAATACCAGGTGGTGTTTACAAACACGCCCCAGGGGCTGCCCAAGGTATTTTTAAATCTTTTACCCATAAAAATTCAGCTTCTCTCAAATTTGTGCAGGATTTTGTCCAATTTGTGTCATATTCCTGAGAAGTCTGCCTCTTTTCCGGGGCAAACGCCAAAAAAGCCTGCGGACCATTCCGCAAGCTTCTGACAGGATAAAACTATGAAAATGGCCTATAACTGCTGCAAAAAGGCATAAATTTTGTCGCTCATTCCGGGCAGCCCCTCATGGCCAAAATCCGGATAAATCTCCAGCTCCACCGGAGCGGTCATGTTGTTGATGGCGGCAAATTGGGTGGACGGCGGGCAGATGTTATCCATCAGGCCCACGCCAATCAAGGTTTTGGCCTGAATCCGGGGAGCCAGGTTCTGGATGTCGATATAGCCCAGGCGGGTAAAAATTTCGTGTTCCCGCTTATGCTGGGGATCGAAGTGGCGGAAGAAGGTGCGAAGCTCCTCATACGCATCCTTGGCCAGGTCCATCTCCCAAACACGCTTGTAGTCGCTTAAGAAAGGATAAACCGGCGCCGCCAGCTTGATCTCCGGCACCAGCGCCGCACAGGCCATGGTCAGAGCACCGCCCTGGGACCAGCCTGTAACGCCGACACGGCCGGCATCCACCTCATCGAACCCCATCACAATTTTCGCAAGCAGAGCGGTATCCAGGAAAATATGGCGGAACAGCAGGTTATCCGGCTTGTCATCCAAACCGCGGATGAAGTGCCCGTGGTGGGTATTGCCCTTCACACTGCCGGTATCCTCGGACAAGCCGCCTTGGCCGCGGACATCCATCGCCGCGAAGGAGTAGCCCAAAGCGGCAAACTGGAGCTTATCCTGCCAGTCGCCGGAATGGCCGGTATAGCCGTGGAAGTGGAGCACCGCAGGGTGAGGCGTATCCGTATGCTTCGGTCGAATATATTTGGCGTGCACTCTCGCGCCGCGCACCCCCGTGAAAAACAGATGAAAACACTCGGCGAAGAGAGTGGTGAAGGCAGCCGGCACCAGCTCTACCTGCGGGTCCACCGCGTTCATTTCGTCCAGGGCCTGCGCCCAATAAGCATCAAAATCCTCCGGCTTCGGTGTGAGGCCCCGGTAGAGCTTCAGCTCCTGCAGAGGCATATCCAGCATAGGCACAACAATCATTCCTTTACAGGTATAATGGGATCATATTCCACCTAACTGTACAAGCATCCCTGCCAAGTTTCAACAGGGTTATAAAAAAAGCATCCCGCCTGAACCGGACAGGATGCTTCCTCGCGGACAAGCCTCCGCAGCTTATTTTAACTTAAACGCAATGTCGTTCCACAAGAGCTCGTTGCGGAAGGCGCGCAGCTTGGTATCGTTGTCGATAACCACACATTCAATGCCCATCATATCGGCGAAATCAGCCAGCTGCTCAGCCGTTACCACATAGGAGAAGCCGGTGTGGTGGGCGCCGCCTGCATAAATCCAGGCTTCGGTAGCCACCTGCAGGGAAGGCTGGGTTTTCCACAGCACCCGGGCTACGGGCAGCTTCGGCATGGCATGCTCCTGCTTCACCGCATCCACTACATTGACAATCATCCGGAACCGGTTGCCCAGGTCCACGATGGTGGCGTTCAGCGCGGCGCCCTCCCGGCTGTCGAAAACCATCCGGGCCGGATCGGCCTTGCCGCCGATTCCCAGCGCATGCACCTCCAGGCGGGGTTTGGTGGAGGCAATGGTGGGGCAGATCTCCAGCATGTGGGAGCCCAGCACCATCTCATTTCCCTCGTCCATATGGTAGGTATAATCTTCCATGAAGGAGGTCCCTACGTTGCCGGCCATAATCTTCATCAGACGGACCAGCGCCGAGGTTTTCCAGTCGCCTTCGCCGCCAAAGCCGTAACCGTCCTCCATCAGCCGTTGAACGGCAAGTCCGGGAAGCTGCTTCAAGCCGTGCAGATCCTCGAAGGTAGTGGTGAAGGCAGTGAAGCCGCCCTCCTCCAGGAAGCTGCGCATGCCCAGCTCAATCCGCGCCTGATATTTGATGGAATCCTGGTAAGCGCCGGGGGTTTGGGCTTCCTCTGGCAGCTCATACTGTTCCTTATACTTCGCGAACAGCTCCTCAACCGCTTCCTCGGAGACTGCATTCACCCGCTCCACCAGATCGCCTACGCCATATCCGTTAACGGACCAGCCAAACTTGATCTGTGCTTCCACCTTGTCGCCTTCGGTTACCGCTACCTGGCGCATATTATCACCGAAGCGGGCCACCTTGAGACGGCGGCTTTCAATGACGGCAATCGCCGTCCGCATCCAGGCACCGATACGCTCCTGGGTGACCGCATGCTCCCAATAGCCGTTAACCACCTTGCGGGCCACACCCATGCGGGTGTTGATAAAGCCGTATTCCCGGTCGCCGTGAGCGGCCTGGTTCAGGTTCATGAAATCCATGTCGATGGAATCCCACGGAATATCCCGGTTGAACTGCGTGTGCAGGTGAAGCAAGGGCTTCTGCAGAATGGACAGGCCGGCAATCCACATTTTGGCCGGGGAGAAGGTATGCATCCAGGTGATGAGACCGGCGCAGTTGGGATCATTGTTGGCCTCTGCCAACAGATCGCGGATTTCCTCAGGTGTTTTTACAACCGGCTTAAATACCACCTTGCCTGAAATGGCGGCGGCATCGTCCAGCTTCTCGGCGATGATGCGGGAGTGGCGGGCTACCTCCTCCAGCGTTTCCGGACCGTACAGATGCTGGCTGCCGGTAACAAACCAAAACTCATAGGCTTTCTTATTCAACATGTTTCTGCCTCTTTTCTACGGATTAGTTGATTCGTTCAAATGCTCCACCGCCGCACGCTCATTGCCCAGACCCTCCTTATAACGCTGCATAAAG
>JAEWAA010000225.1 GCA_023391955.1 Bacillota bacterium
ACGCCGTCGGGGCCGCTTAGCCGTTCGCGGATAAACCGGTGCAGCTCGCCCTCCCGGTCCAACCCTCCCTTTATATCGGCTCCGTAATATGAAGCGGGAAGCATAGATTTGCCGGAGATATTGCCGCTGCCGGAGGACTCACACCCGGTTCCCGCAATAAGCAGGACCCCGGCTGTGATGGCCGCCGCGGCGCGCATTATTATTTTGTGGGCAGGCTTCATTATAAGTCCTCCTCTTTATGTGCTATGGTTAGCCGTATTCACTCGACGTCACCAAACGTTTCCATTTTTCAGTATACCCAACAGGATTCGGACGGCTCCGCGGCGAAATGGAAAAAGACGAATCCGTTGGGCGAGACCGCCCACAACAGAAATGAGGGCTGTCCCAGATGGTTATGAACTCCCGCCACTTGTCCCGCTTCCGTCTTCTGCTGATGGGAGCTTGCACCGCCGCCGTTCTGACGGCTTGCTCCCCGGATGTTTCCTCCGAGGGGACGCCGAACGCATCCGCTCCATCCGCTGCCGCTTCCCCAAGCGCGTCCGCCCTGCCGGCCACGCCTACTCCCGCTCCCTTTCGTTATCCCCTGACAGGGCTGGGGAGCCAGACCGAAATGCTGACACGCCCTTATATGGTTATGGTGGAAAATGCCCCTCAGGCCAGACCGCAATCCGGTCTGCAGCAAGCCGACATCGTTTTCGAGATTCTGGCGGAGGGGGAAATCACCCGGTTCGTCAGCGTCTTCCAAAGCCAGCCCGCCGAGACCATCGGACCTGTGCGCAGCATCAGGCCCTACTTTGTAGAGCTGGGTGAAATGCTGGACGCCGTCATCGTCCATGCAGGCTGGAGCCAGGATGCCATGAACCTGCTGCAGAGCCACAAGCTGAATCATCTGGACCAGGTGTACGGGGACCATGCCTTCTACTGGCGGGCTTCAGACCGCAAAGCTCCCCATAACCTCTACACCTCCACCGCCAAAATTGCCGAAGGCGCAGAAGCCCGGAAATTCCGCAAGGAATGGAAGCAAAAGGGGCTTCTGTTTGCAAATGAATCCCCCTCCCTTACAGCAGCATTCACTGGGGGAACCCCGGCCCGCCATGTACAAATCCCTTACATACACGGCTACATTATTTCCTACGACTATGACGCGGCCCAGGGTTATTACCTGCGCACCATGGACGGCAAACCCCATGCCGACAAGGAAACCGGCAGCCAGCTCCATACCCGCAATCTGCTGGTGCTGGAAGCCAAACATACCGTGCTGGACAAGGAAGGACGCCGCAGCGTGGACGTCACCGGACCCGGCAAAGGCACACTGATCCAAGAGGGGCAGGCTCTGTCCGTCACCTGGCAGCAGAAGGACGGCATGCTTCGCGTGTATGTCGACAGTAAGGAGGTTCCCCTTTTACCGGGCAACACCTGGGTACAGGTTGTTCCGGAGGGAACTGCCCTGCAGATGGAATAAGAGAGGAATTTTTTCTTGAACCTTCCAATACAATTCAGTATACTCAAGCTAGTCTTTGTCGTTTTTTGTAGACAAGTATACAACTTTTTATTGGGACGGTGGAACATGGTAGAACAGCGCAGTGTAGCAGTTGCAGTCATCCTCACATTAATCACCTGTGGGATTTACGGCATTTATTGGTTTATTGTTTTGACAAATGATGTCGGGAAGGTAAGCGGCGATCATGATTTTACCGGAGGCAAACATTTCCTCCTATCCCTGATCACCTGCGGAATTTGGAGCTATATATGGTCATTCCAGGTCGGACGCCATGTGGAGCAGGCTCAGCATCAACGGGGCTGGCATGCCTCCGATAATGCACTTATCTATTTGATCCTCCATTTCTTCGGCTTGGGAATTGTCGTTATGGCACTGGTTCAGTCCGATGTTAACAAAATGGCCTCTTATTAACCGTCTGCCCCGGCCATTGCCGAAAAAGCTGTTGCCTCTGACGGCAGCAGCGGCAGGTGGGCTGCTATATCTGAAGGTGTGGCTTCCCTACACGCATATTGGGATTCCATGCCCGCTTTACGCAATCACAGGCTTTTACTGCCCCGGCTGCGGAATCACCAGGATGCTCCTGGCTTTATTGGAGCTTGAGCCTGCACAAGCACTGCGTTTCAACGCGCTTCCGTTTGTATTAATCCCGTTGTACTTGCTTCATTGGGCAACGAAACGGAAGGGAATGAGGCGCACGAGCAGTGTTGTGATGGGTATCATGCTGGCTTTGACTTTATCTTATGGTGTGCTTCGGAACTTCGAGGCCTTCCATTGGTTGGCACCACCCTAAAAGGGGCCGTTTATTGGCCTGATATGTTAAAACCTTCGAGCCTGCCATCCCGGCAGGTCCGAAGGTTTTTTGGCTTGCGCCGGTTTAGACACCGCGCAGCTGCTTGGACCGCAGCTGGCCGCAGGCCGCGTCAATATCTGCCCCCTGCTCCTGACGGATGGTGGAGTTGATGCCGTGTTTTTTGAGCACATCGTAGAAGGCATCTACTGCCTCCTTTCTGCTCCGCTTATACTGCTGAAACTCGTCCACCGGATTATAAGGGATCAGGTTCACTCCGGTAACATTCTTACGGTCCCCGATCAACTGGACCAATTCCAGGGCATGGGCAGGCTGGTCATTGACGTCCTGAAGCAGAATGTATTCCAGGGTAATACGCCGCTTGGTTGTATCCTGGTAATAATGAATGGCCTCCATCAGCTCCCGGAGGGGATAGGCCCGGTTGATCTTCATAATCCGGGTGCGCAGCTCATCATTGGGAGCATGCAGTGAGATGGCCAGATTCACCTTCAGCTTGGCGTCGGCAAAATCCCGGATCCGGGGAACCAGCCCGCTGGTGGAGACGGTAATATGGCGCGGTCCGATCACCAGACCTTTTTGGTCCGTTACAATACGCAGGAATTCCATGAGGTTGTCCCAATTGTCCAAAGGCTCCCCAATGCCCATCACCACCAAATGGGTAACTGCAGCTCCGGGTTCGTGCCGGTCCAGATATGTCTGAACCATCATCACCTGGCCGGTCAGTTCTCCGGCAGTCAGATCCCGCTTCTTGGCCATCGTGCCGCTGGCGCAGAAGCTGCAGCCGATATTGCACCCCACCTGTGTGGTTACACAAACCGATAATCCGTATTTATGGCGCATCAGCACCGTTTCGATTAGATCGCCATCCGCCAAGCGGAACAAAAACTTGATTGTGCCGTCCGTTGCCTGCTGCCGGGTATGCTCCTCCAGCGTCTGGACGGCAAAATGCCCCTCCAGCAATTCGCGGCAGGATTCATGGACGTCAGACATAGCGGCAAACTCCACCGCCCGCTTCTTGTACAGCCAATCCCATACCTGCAGCGCCCGGTGCTTCCGGTGTCCACGGCTCTCCAGCCAGGCTACCAGCTCGTCAAAGGCCAGTCCGTAAATCGAAGGCTTTTTCATAAGGACTCTCCTTTTAGCAATGTGCCTTTATTGTCCCAAATTCCAAGACAAATTGCCAGCCCCATGGACATCTGCTATCTTTAGAATATTGACAATGAAGACTCGACCAGAAAGGGTCCTGCATATGCTTGCACCTCGAGAGAGCATCTATACTCACTATCAACCCGCTTATATTCCTGACCACGAGCCGGGCGCTGCCGCCTATTGGTTTATCTCACGGACGGGAACCCTCCTGATCCGGGAAACCGCGGATGGCGTGGAGATTCCCGAAGCTGCCGGAGCCGAGGAGCTTTCCCCTATTACCGGGGGCACCCATTATTTGGGCACTTGGAAAGGCATCCCCTGTTATGCAGCGTCGGCAGAATCCGAAACCGCGTCACGTGAAGGACTGGCCTTCCATCCCTTACGCAGCCTCTATGGCAAAATGGACGAGGGCCTGTTCCATCTGGCAGGCCGGGCTGTACAGCTGACAGCCTTTGGGCGCACCCACCGCTTTTGCGGAACCTGCGGCACCGAAACCGTCCCTTCG
>JAEWAA010000106.1 GCA_023391955.1 Bacillota bacterium
AAGAGGACAAAACCAAGTGGCCCATGGGGGTGGATACGGCCAAGGCTGCCGTTGCCCACGGCGCTATCGTTTATGCTTCCCCGTGGAATCCTCCCGGCGACATGGTGGAAACCTTCACCCTGGGCACCCCCTCAGGCAATGGGACCAATTATGAGGCGGAAACGGGCACAACCCTTGTCAACTCCACCGTGCAAACAGCCAACTCCGGGTATACCGGCTCGGGTTATGTGAGCTTCCAGGCTCCTGCAGGCGCCTCCGTCCAATGGAATACGATTCTCATCGGCAGCACCGGAACGAAGAATATCAGAGTCCGGTATGCCCTTGAAAGCGGAACCAGCCACCTGGATGTATATGTAAACGGAACCAAGGCGCTGAGCAATGTGGCCTTTGAAGCAACCGGCAGCTGGACCGCCTGGGCGGAAAAGTCCTTTCAGGTACCCATGGTAAACGGAACCAGCACCCTGAAGCTGGTCACCACAGAAACAGCCGGCCCCAATATTGACAGAATCAATGCAACCGCATTTGTCCAGGATACTACGGCCAGACGGCTGAAATACGACAAGTATGAAGCTTATGCCCAGTATTTGAATGAATTTGATGCCTATATGAAGGGAAACGGCGTCAACCTGTATGCCATATCCATCCAGAATGAGCCGGACTATGCCCATGACTGGACCTGGTGGTCTGCGGAGGAGATTCTCCGCTTTATGAAGGAGAACGCGGGCTCCATCCAAACCCGGGTGATTGCGCCGGAATCCTTTTCCTACGTGAAAAGCATGTCGGACCCGCTGCTCAATGACCCGCAGGCGCTGGCCAATCTGGATATCTTGGGCGCACACACCTACGGAACCAAGTTCGCCGATTTCCCCTATCCGCTGTTCGAGCAAAAAGGGGCGGGCAAGGAGCTGTGGATGACGGAGGTGTATTACCCCAACAGTGAAGCCAACTCGGCCAACCGCTGGCCGGAGGCTCTGGAGGTGGCGGACCATATCGGGCATGCCATGGCGGATGCCAATTTCCAGGCGTATGTCTGGTGGTATATCCGCAGGCAGTACAGCCCGATGAATGAGGACGGCACCATCAGCAAACGGGGCTACAGCATGGCCCATTATTCCAAGTTTGTCCGCCCCGGCTACGTGCGGGTGGACGCCACCAAAGCACCAGCCTCCAATGTCTACATCTCTGCCTATAAGGGGGACAACAAGGTCGTCATTGTAGCCGTCAACAAGGGAGATGCGGTAAGCCAGCCCTTCACCCTGCAGAACGGAAGCGCCTCCTCTGTAGCCTCGTGGATTACGGACAGCAGCCGGAATCTGGCCGCCCAGCCATCCGTACCGGTGGCGGACAATACCTTCACCGCCGAGCTTCCCGCCCAGAGTGTCACCACTTTCGTGGCCGAGTACACCGGCACCGCCGGGCCGGATGAAGCTGCCCGCGGCAGTGGCGTAATGGCCCAGCTTAAGGGTCTAAAGGTTCCTGCTGCTAAATACGGCGAATGGGGCAGAATCGGTGCTGCAGACGGTATCCGGCATGTGGGGAGAGACTCGCCTCGAAACTATGGATGGGCCTATTCGCGCAATATGATGGATTGATTGCGCAAAGATTTTTTCACGGGAAGCCTTTATAATACCTTCATACAGCATGGAAAAAAGAAGGGAAAGGTGCAACCGCATGTCCACGGGCATCATCCAAAGATATCAAACGCTTCTGAATCGGAGCTGGACCTTCATGTATGGGGATATCATGGAAGCAGCGGTGGAGTCATATGACGATTCCGCCTGGTACAACGTAGGCATCCCTCACTCATTCGGTATTCCCTATTTTATGGAGAATGATTTTTATGTCGGCTACGGGTGTTACCGCAGGAAGCTGATCATTGATAAAGCCTGGCTGGGCAAAAAAATATCCGTTGAATTCCAGGGTGTGTTCCAGGAGGCGGAGGTTTTTGTGAACGGCAAGCTTGCCGGAAGCCACAAGGGAGGCTATACCGCCTTTCAGGTGGATATCAGCACTCTGGTGAAGGGCGGAGACAATTTGCTGTTCGTACGGGTGAACAATATGTGGAACCCGCGGTTGGCACCGCGTGCGGGGGAGCATGTATTTAACGGGGGCATTTACCGGGATGTAAGCCTTCTTGTCACCGAACCCGTGCATGTGGCCTGGTACGGAACATTCGTCACCACCCCTGAAGCCGACCAGGATCAGGCGTTGGCGGTGATTCGCACGGAAATCGTCAATGAATGCATAACGCCGGTCCATTGCACCTTGGTCTCCATCGTGGAATTTGAAGGAACGGCTGTATTTGAAGCCAGGCAAAGTCAATTCATCCAGCCGGGGGAGCAACTGGAATTTGTTCAGCAAGGGACGGTAGCGTCGCCCCGGCTGTGGCATCCCGATACACCTCAGCTGTACAGCCTGAAAAGTAAGGTTTATGTGTCGGGTGTTTTATACGATGAGTATGAAAACGCCTTTGGCATTCGCTGGTTCAAGTTTGACGCTAAGGAGGGCTTCATTCTCAACGGAGAGCATTATGATATTCACGGGGCGAATGTGCATCAGGATCACGCCGGCTGGAGCGATGCCGTAACACGGTCGGGCATGGGCAGGGATGTTAGGCTGATCAAGGAGTGCGGGATGAATTTTATCCGGGGATCCCATTATCCGCATCATACCCATTTTGCGGCGGAATGTGACAGGCAAGGGGTGCTGTTCTGGTCTGAGCTGTGTTATTGGGGCACCGGGGGAGCCAAGGTGGAAGGATACTGGACCAGCAGCGCCTATCCGGTTCACGATGAGGACAAGAAGGAGTTTGAAGCCAGTTGTATGCTGGCCCTCCGGGAAATGATCAGAACCAACCGGAACCATCCCAGCATTGTTGTCTGGAGTGTGTCCAATGAGCCGTTCTTCAGCGACGGAAAGGTGATGGATGAGGCACGGGCTTTGGCGGTGCGTCTGGTTGAGCAGTCCCGGCGGCTGGACCCTACGCGTCCTGCCGCAGTAGGCGGAGCA
>JAEWAA010000261.1 GCA_023391955.1 Bacillota bacterium
ATCAGCAATATGTTTGACGGGGTTTATATTGAAAAAGGGGCGGGCAACCGGATTGAGGGCAATATGGTCACCGAATCCCGGTACGGCTACCACCTGATGTTCAGCCGGGATACGGCAGTCACCGGCAATACGGGCAGCCGCAATGTGACCGGAGCCATGATTATGGCTGATGAAGGGGCGCAGGTGACGGGGAATGATTTTGCCAAACAAAGCGCAAACGCCACGGCACAGGGTATTCTGCTGTTCGACGTGAAGCGGGTGCTGGTGGAGAATAACCGGGTGGAGGGCAACCGGCTGGGCATCTATGCCCAAACCCTGCGGGACACGACCATCAAGGATAATCGGTTTATGCGTAATTTTTTGGGGATTCAAATGACTGATGCGGAGGGCAACCGGCTCACTGGCAATGATTTTGTGGCCAATGTGATTCAGGCCCAGGCGGTCGCGGAAGCGGGCAACATCATCGAGCATAATTTTTGGGATGATCATGGAGGTTTGGATCTGCAAGGAGACGGCATCAGTGATTTGCCCTACCGGAGCAACTCCTTTTTTCTCGGTTTGACGGATGAAACACCTGCCTACCAGCTGTTTTTTGGCGCGCCGGGTATGCTGTTTCTGGAGGGGTTGTTCGGCTCGGGCACCCGGGAGGATCTGGTGGACCAGTCGCCGCTTATGAAGCCGCGGGCCGCTGCTGAAACGGCGGAGCCTGCGGCGGGGGGCAGATGGGCGTCCATTCTATGCGGAGCGCTCCTGCTGGCGGCCAGCGGTTTGATTTTTATTAAAGGAGGAAAAGCGCAATGAAGAAAAAAACGGTACTGGTTCTGATGGTTCTGGTGTTGGCTCTGGGTGTGCTTGCCGCGTGCGGCGGGAAAACGGAGTATAAGGCTGTTGCCATTAACGAGGGTGTAGACAAATGTGAAGTCTGCCAGATGCTGATCAAGGATGACCAATATGCCACACAGATTATTTTGAAGGATCAAAAGCCGCTGAAGTTCGATGATTTAGGCGATCTGTACGTTTGTCTGAACAAAAACGGCCGGGAGAAGGTAGGAGCCGCATTCGTCCGGGATTATTACACCAAGGAGTGGATTAACCTGGACCAGGCGGTTTATGTCTACGACAAAGGCATCAAAACGCCCATGAGCTTCGGGGTGGTTTCCTTTGCCAAGGAAGCGGATGCGGACAAGTTCATTAAGGAAGCGGGCGCAGGCAAAAAAATGACGGCCAAGGAGCTGGACAGCCATGATTGGTCCCATTCCATGGGAGGCGGCCACGGCGGTATGTAAGATCAACGGCAAGGGAAGTGCGACAAAGATGAAATGGCTGATTATCGCCCTGCGTGAGATTAAACTGGGGATGCGCAATCCGTGGGCATATTCCCTTATGGTGCTGTTCGCCTGCTTTACGCTGGCTATTGTCCTCATCCAGTCCCATTCGGGGCTGGAGGGGTATACCCACGGTACGGGCAGCCTGCTGAATCTGATTTTGTATTTGCTGCCCCTGATGACCCTGCTGCTGGGCTCTTTTGCAGTTACGGCGGAGAAGGAGGAGGGCGGTTGGCGGCTGTTATCCGTGTATTCCTTATCCGGCTGGCAATTATTGCTCGGGAAATATGTTGGTTTGTGTCTTGTGATGTTCACCGTGGTGGGGGCGGGTTTTGGGTTGTCCGGTTTGATCGGGGGTATCCTCGGCAGGAATTTTTCGTTGTCCTTGCTGGCGTTTTTTTATTTTTCGTCCCTTGCACTGGTGTTTATCTTTTTGGGTGTGGCCGTATTGGCGGGTTCGCTTGCCAAGGGCCGCTGGCATGCCCTGACCATTAGTGTAAGCATCTGGTTTGTGCTGGTGCTGGCTTGGCCGACGTTATTGATCGCTGTGCTCGGTTTTCTGCCGTACCCGGCTATTAAGCCCGCACTGCAGGTGCTGTCCTTCCTGAACCCGGCGGAAATGGTGCGGATTTTTATGGTGACGCGGATGGGCGGCGGTGCAAGCTTCGGTCCCGAATACGTGGGCTGGATCGGATGGATGCAGGGGGCCGGTGGACTGGCGGGTTTTGCCGGAGCGGGATTGGTTTGGATCGCCTGTACGCTGCTGGCCGGTACTCTGGTCTGGGAGAGGAGACGGTACGAATGACGGTATTGGAGCTGGACGGGGTCAAAAAGGATATCCGCGGCCGGACAGTGGTTCAGCCTGTGGATTACCAGCTGCCCGCCGGGCAGGTGCTGGCGCTGTGCGGAGGCAACGGTGCGGGCAAAAGCACTGTTCTGCGGATGATCGCCGGCATTACGGAGCCTACTGCAGGGACCGTGCGGCTGGGCGGCCGCACCTGGAAGGAGGACCGGCCGGGCTGCTCCGCCTTGATCGGGTATATGCCGGATGATTTCCAATTCGGCCAAGCATTGACTGCCGGTGAAACGCTGGAGTTTTACGCCGCCCTGCGGGGGCCGGCTGCCCGTAAGCGGGTGGAGGCGGTGCTGGAGGAGGTAGGGCTAACCTCTGTGCGGCATGCCAAGGTATCCACCTTCTCCAAAGGAATGCGGCAGCGGCTGCTGTTTGGCCAGGCCCTTCTGGGGGAGCCGCAGCTCCTGGTGCTGGATGAACCTACCAACGGGCTGGACCCCTATTGGCTGCAGGCCTTGGCGGAGCTGATCAACCGGCGGAAGGCCCTAGGGCAGTCGGTGGTTTTTTCCACGCATCAGCTGGAGACGGCGGAATGGACGGCGGATCATGCCATTCTCCTTCATGAGGGGAGAGTCAGCATGGCGGGGCCCATGGAGGAGTTCCGCAGCCGGTTTGGCGAGAACGGACTCTCCAAAGCCTTCGCTTACTCGCTGCGGGAGCCGGATAAGCGGGCCGAATAGTGCAGGCATGGACCAAGTTATTCAGAGGGCTGCCCTCAAATCGGCTGTACCGATTTCGAGGCTATCATAACTTATCCGGCCTTTGGCATGGACCAAGTTATTCAGAGGGGGGAGACTCACATGACAACGTGGAGGTTTGGACGGCTTTTTATGCATCTCTTGCTGGCGGCGGGAATTGGGGGGCTGCTGGCTCTTGTGGCTGGATGCGGCACTACATCGGCTCCTGCTCCGGGAGTGGATCTGAATCCGTACACCATCGATTTTTCGGCGGACCCTTCGGTTCCCCGGATCGGCTCTCCGGTTACACTGGAGGTGAAGGTGAACGGCCGGGAGAAGCTTTCGAAACGGGCGGAGGTCTATTTTGACCTGAAGAAGAAGGATTCTACGCTGGAGCTGGAGATTAAGGGTGAGAACAAGGGGGAGAACCGCTTCGCCGGCTCGTATACCTTCAAGGAGGCGGGTTTTTATGAGGTGTCCATCCATGTGGTCACCAGCACCGCCCACCAGACCGAGGTTAGGCAGCTGGAAGTGAAGCCTTGACCCGCCGGGGATCAGGAAAATGGGGACAACGATGGTTGTTCTTCATAATAGCGGAAGGCAGATGTCCGCTATTTAAACCGGAGGGCGGCAGAATGCCGGTTAGCGGAAGCCTAATTTCCTCTATCGCCTGACTTTTGATGGTAGTGGAGGCACTGCACCAGAAATAGAGGAATAACCCCTTCCGTTATTGGCAGCTACGCACCATTAGCGGGCTAATAGAGGAAGCCGCCCTTCCGCTAACTGTTCTTCCGCTCATTGCTTTTCAGTTAACCGCTCTTCCGCTAACCACTCATCTTTGAAGCTCCATCCGGCAGCAAACCGGATAAGGAGCTTTTTGCGTTTCTCCGCCTAGGAGAAGGAACATTTTATGACAAAATTCACTCTTTTCTGATATGATGGTCTAAATAGATTTTTAATTGGAGTTGGAGGGTTATTATGAAAATACTGGGAAAGTCCGGACGCAGCGGACGCCGTTTCCGCTTCAGTCTGCAATGGAAGACCATTCTGGTTTGTGTGCTGCTTTTGGTGACCCCTGGTTTTACCATCGGTTATATCGGCTTTAATACTGCCAAGTCGGAGATGGACAAGCTGGGCGAAGCCGCCTTGAAGCAAAATGTGGACATGACCATCCAGCTGATCGACGCTTACCAAAGCATGGTGGACAAGGGTGCGCTGACACTGGAGGAAGCCCAGGAGCAGGTGCGCATCCGGACAGTAGGCCCCAAGAAGGCCGACGGAAAAACACGGGAGATTGCCAATAAAATCGGCGAGCACGGCTACGCATTTGCCATAGATGCCAAAGGCATAGATGTGATGCATCCCAACCGGGAAGGCGAAAATCTGTGGGACTCCAAGGATTCCGACGGCATTCTGTACATACAGGACATTATCCGCACGGGTGAAGGGGAAGGCGGGTTTACCTATTACAGCAACCCTCTTCCCGGCAAGGAAGAAGCTGCCCCGAAGGTGACCTATTCCAGAAGCGAGCCCCATTGGGGCTGGGTTGTTGCGGCAGGCTCTTATCTGATAGATTTTAATGCGGGCTCCAATAAAATCGGGGATATGATGCTGATTGTGCTGGCGTTGTTTACCGTGGTTGGGTCTGCAGCGGCAGCATGGTATGCCTGGCATATTGCCAAGCCCATCCGGCAGATCACCGGCCAGGTGGAGGAGATGGCGGGCGGGAGCTTGCAGCTTCCGGAGTTGCGGGTCACAAACCGCGATGAGGTGGGGCGTCTGGCGGAGCATTTCTCCGTGATGAAGGAGCAGCTCCGGGGATTGATCAGCCATGTATCCTCCTCTTCTCTACAGGTTGCAGCCACAGGGGAAGAGCTCTTGGCAGGCAGCGGAGAAACCAGCCGGGTTGCCGAGCATATCGCCCACTCGATCCAGGAGGTGGCGGAGGGAGCCCAGCTTCAATCCGGCATCATTGACGAAATCAGCCAGCTGACCCGCTCCGCTAACGACAGTGTTGCCAGAATCAGCCAAGGTTCAGAATCCGCTGCCCAAGCCTCTGCCCAAGCGGCCGTAACAGCTGACCAGGGCACCCGGGCCATGGTGGAGACTATGGATAATATGACCCTGATCAAGGACAAGATTATGGGCATCGAAAAAACAGTGAGGCTTCTGGAGGAAAAATCCGGCGCCATCGGCGAAATCCTTGGTCTGATTACAGCCATCGCTTCCCAGACCAATATTCTCGCCTTGAATGCAGGGATTGAAGCCGCACGGGCGGGAGAGCAGGGCAAGGGCTTCGCAGTAGTAGCCGCCGAGGTGAAGAAGCTCGCGCTGCAGACAGGCGGAGCCTCGGAGGAAATCGGCGCCTTGATAGCAGAGATTAATGGAGAGATTGCCCAGGCTGCAGCTGCAACCCGGGAGGAGGTAGCCGCGGTTACCGCCGGTATGGAGCTTGCTTCTGCTGCCAGCAGCTCCTTCCGGGATATTCTGGAGGCTGTGGAAGCTGCTGCAGAGCATTGCCGAACAGCTGCAGACGCCTCCGCCGACGTTTCCATCCGCATGGACGGACTGGCTGCGGCGGTGGAGCAAATCTCCGCCATCTCCGCAGAAGCGGCCGGCCAGTCCCAGAATGTGGCCGCGGCGGCCCAGGAGCAGAACGCCTCCATGGAGGAGGTTGCGGCCGGAGCGCAGCAGCTTTCCCAGATGGCGGATGAGCTGCAAAAATTGGTATCTTTTTTCAGGGTGGATGGATAAAGCATGGTTTCTGCCGTCGAAAAATGGTATAGTACTAGAAGTGCGGCAAAACGCTGCTATCCATGAATGGGACAATAGGGGGACACGAAAATAATGGAAGACAACAACAGAAAAAACGACGGTTTGGAGCAGGACGGCAGTCAAGCCGATAGCACTCCGGAAGAGAACCAAACCGCCGAACGGGCTGATCAAAACCAAGCATTCCCAACCGAAGGGGATGAATTCGGCCCTGAAGCCTTTGCGGACGAAGCCGTTGAAGAGAGAAATGAGGCAACCGCTGTTGCCGCAGCCGCTCCCGCCAAGGCCAATCCCTTGCCCTGGTTTCTGTTCGCCATCACCTTGGCCGCTTTGGCAGTGGTTCTGTACCTGGGCCAAACAGGCAAAGCAGGTGTCAGCGGTGCAGCCGCTACCGTAAACGGCGAGAAGGTGACCAAGCAGGAGCTCTACGACGCCATGTACAAGCAGGGCGGCGAAACCACTCTGGACAGCCTGATTTCGGAAAAGCTGGTTACCCAGGAAGTGGACAAGGCCAAGGTGAAGGTGGATGAAGCGGCGATTGAGGCGGAGCTGGCTCAGATCAAGACCCAATTCCCGGATGAGGCCCAGTTCAACAGTGCCATGGAGCAAAGCGGCTTCACCCTGGATTCCCTCAAGTCCGAGATCCGCAAGAACCAGGAGATCAGCAAGATCTTCGAATCCAAGATGGATCTGTCCGACGCCAAGCTGAAGGAATACTTCGACAAAAATGCGGAGCAATACAACACTCCGGAGCAGCTTATGATCTCCCACATCCTGGTGGAGAAGCAGGAGGATGCCGATAAAATCCTCGCGGATCTGAAGGGTGGCGCGGATTTTGCCGCAGTGGCTAAGGAAAAGTCCACCGATCCGGGCAGCAAGGATAACGGCGGCTCCCTGGGCAGCTTTATCTCCCGCGGACAAGGATTGGATCAAGCCTTCGAGGATGCAGCGTTTAAGCTGAACAAGGGTGAAATGAGCGGCGTAGTCCAATCCTCCTTCGGCTTCCATATCATTAAGGTGATGGACAAGAAGGAGGCGGTTCAGGCCAACTTCGACAAGCAGAAGGAAGATGTGAAGAAGAGCATGGTCAGCGAAGAGGTGCAAACCAAAGGCGCCGAATGGCTGGAAAACCTGAAGAAGGACGCCAAAATCGAAAAGCTGTAAGAAACCTGAATTTCATACCGCATCCCGCCAGCACGGTCACCCGGCCGCTGCAGGCGGGATGTTTTTTTATCTAGGGTGTGTCTAAAAACTCCGAGGGGAGCAGATTTTGCCGAATTTTCGTTCCAGGCAAGGCACTTTCGTGCAGGCGTACCGGGGGTACGTCAAGCGAAAGTAACGATAGCAAGGGACGAAAAGGCGGTGAAAGATGCTCTCAAGCGAGTTTTCAGACACATCCTAATGAAAACACAAAAGGAGGCAATGACAGTGGGGTACAACCGGTTTTTGAATGCGCATACAATTAGGTTGTTCATGAATGCGCAAACAGGAACGGGAGGTGAATGGTATATGAAAACACTAAAGGCAATCGCCTTACGGATTGATACTTTTTTTGAGTCCTTAGCCAAAATCGGGCTGCTGTCCATGATCATCATCGTCACCATCCAGGTTTTTACCCGGAAGATATTCAACTTCGTGTTTTTCTGGTCGGAGGAAACGACATTGCTGCTGCTAATCTGGTTTTCCTTTATGGGCATTGCATTAGGCTTCCGGGAAAACCTGCATCTGGGCATCGATACCTTTACCAATATGCTGCCCAAATCCATCGACCGGCTCATTGACCGCCTGATCCAGGTTTGCATCCTGGCCTTCGGGGTTTATCTGGTGTATTACGGCTGGGACTTCACCCGCCTGATGCATGAATCCTCCCTGCCGGCTACGGGGCTTCCCAACTCCCTGACCTATGTGGTCATGCCCATCTCGGGACTGATGATCTGCATCTACGCCGTGCTGCAGCTGTTGGGAATCGATACAACCAGACACAAAAATGTTGACGAAGGAGGCAGCGAGGAATGATCAGCAACACGATAGCCATCACCATCCTGGCGGTAAGCTTTTGCTTGCTTATTTTGATCCGGTTTCCCATCTCGCTGGCCTTGGCAGGCTCTACCCTGCTCACCGTGCTGTATCTGAAGGTGCCGCTGGCGGCTGTGGGGCAGACCATGATTCAGGGCATTAACTCGTATTCCCTCCTGGCCATCCCGTTCTTCATCCTGGCCGGGCAGATTATGAGTGAGGGCAAAATGGCCCTCCGGCTGATTAATATGGCCCAGGTATTCGTAGGCACCATACGCGGCGGCTTGGCCATGGTCAACTGCGTAGCCTGTATGTTCTTCGGCAATATCTCCGGTTCGGCAGTGGCGGACGTGTCCTCCATCGGTTCCGTGATGATCCCCATGATGAAGAAAAAAGGCTATGACACCGATTATGCGGTAGGCGTTACCGTATCCGCTGCCATCCAAGGGGTGGTTGTGCCCCCCAGCCATAATCTGGTCCTGTATTCCCTGGCCGCAGGCGGCGGAGTATCCATTGCCTCACTGTTCCTGGCAGGAATTGTCCCCGGCATTATGCTGTGTACCTCTCTGATGGTGACCGCTTATTTCACCGCACGAAAGCGCGGTTACCAGAAGAGCGAGCCTGTTCCGTTAAGGCAGGCGCCCAAAATTATCGCCGACGGGCTTCTCTCCATGCTTACCGCCATCATCATTCTGGGTGGCATCTTCTCCGGCTGGTTTACGGCTACAGAGGCCGGTGCCATGGCATGTTTGTACGCCTTTATCCTTACCTTCTTCATCTACCGGGATATCCCCATCTCCCGCATGTGGATTATCTTGACAAGAACATTGCGCACTGTTTCAATGGTATTGTTTTTAATTGCGTCCTCCGCCAGCTTCGGCTGGATTCTCGCTTACCTGAAGGTGCCGGCCATTGTAACCGACTTTATGCTGGGCATTTCGGATAACCCGATTATCATCCTGCTGATCATCAACGTCCTGCTGCTGATCCTGGGTGCGCCTATGGATATGGCCCCTCTGATCGTGATCATGACGCCGATTTTGCTGCCGGTGGTCACTACGCTTGGCGTGGACCCCGTTCACTTCGGGATTATTATGATGCTGAACCTGGGTATCGGTCTTTTGACCCCGCCGGTGGGAACTGTTCTGTTCGTAGGCTGTGCCATCGGCAAAATATCGGTGGACAGCGGCACGCGGGCCATGATGCCGTTTTTCTATACCATGTGCGTCATTCTGCTGATTCTGACCTATATACCGGGAATTGTCATGTGGCTGCCCAGGATGTTCGGGGCTTCCTGACGGATGATACGATAACCATGAGGGGGATGTATTCAATGAAAAAGCATATGAAGGGAACAGGCGCACTGCTGGCCGTAGTGCTGGCAGGGGCTGCTTTGGCGGGCTGCGGCGGGGAAGCCGTACAAACCCAAGGAGGCGCGGAGCAAAAATCGGGGCCGAAATACGTGTTCCGCTTAGCCGAGACTCATCCGGCAGATTACCCGACTACGCTGGGGGACAAGAAGTTTGCCGACCTGGTGAATGAACGCTCCAACGGCCGGATTAAGATCGATGTGTTCGCCAACTCCCAGCTTGGTGAGGAAAAAGCGGTGCTGGAGCAGGTACAGCTGGGCGCTATCGAATTTACCCGGACCAGCTCAGGTACGGTGGCTGCCTTCAATAAAAACTTCGAAGCCTTCAGCCTGCCGTATATCTTCGAGAGTGACGCTCATCTCTGGAAATTCCTCGAAAGCGATATGGGCAACAAAATGCTGGACGGTTTGGAGAGCTCTCGCATGAAAGGGCTTGCATATTACAGCTCCGGCGCCCGCCATTTCTATTCCAACAAACCGCTGAAATCCATCTCCGATCTCAAGGGCCTGAAAATCCGCGTCCAGCAAAACAAGGTGAACATCGATCTCATGGAGGCGCTGGGCGCCAACGCTACTCCTATGCCCTACGGCCAGGTGTTCAGCTCCCTGCAGACAGGCGTTATCGATGCGGCTGAAAACAACTATCCCAGCTATTACACCTCCAGCCATTACCAGCAGGCCAAACATCTGATTCTCGACGGCCACCAGATGGTGCCGGAGGTGCTTCTGATCAGCAAGGTGGTCTGGGACCGGCTGGGGGCGGAGGACCAGAAGCTGGTGAAGCAGGCTGCGCTGGATTCAGTAACCTTCCAAAGACAGGAATGGGATAAATTCGAGAAGGAGTCGGCGGAGAAGGTGAAGGCTGCCGGCGGTGTCACCATTACCGAGGTGAAGGACAAAAAAGCATGGCAGGATACGGTGAAGCCGGTCATCGAAAAATACCGCACCGAATACAAGGATTTTCTGTCTGCCGTGGAAAAATTGAAATAAAAGGCATGTTATAATCGGGAAAGGAAGGTCCTTCCGGGCCTTCCAGTTTCCGTTTTTATAGGGCAAAAGGAAGTGAAGCAAATCCGTACCAGATGGTCCGTAATATTGTCGAATATGCTGAATCAGGCGGTGCTGCTCCGCGACAGGCCGCTGGTGGCGAAGCTGCTGGTTTACTCCGCACTCCTGGTGGTGATTCCCATGATGGTAGTGGGCATTATCTCCTTCAACCGTTCCTCAACGGTGCTGGAGGAGGAAACCAGCCAGGCCAGCTGGCAGATTATCGAGCAGGTGAAAACCCATGTGGAATATTATGTCCGGGATATGGAAAGCGACATGCTGTCCATGGTGAATCATCCGGCCATGACGGCGCTGATTTCCATGCGCACGCCGGAGGAGGTCCGCAATTCAGGCATCCGTGGGGAGGTGCTGCAGCTCATGCGCAATATGGCTTACTCCCGCAATGACATCTCCCATGTGACGGTGATCATGGACAATGTGGCCGTTCTCGACACGGAGGAGGTCAGGAGCGTTTATCCCGCCGCCGGCATGCCTCAGGAATACTGGTATCCGCTGGTGCCCCAGGTGGGCGACCTGATTATCAGCCGGATTATTGCCTGGCCCGACCGAAAAGAACCTGTGCTGACCATCGCAAGACGCCTGGTAAACCCGCGCACTCTGGAATCGGTGGGGATGCTGGTGGTGGACATCAACTACAAGCGTCTCCAGGAAATCGCCGACAAGGTAACTGTCGGACGGACCGGCTACATGAGCATTTTGGACCTGAACAGCCATTATGTGTACCATCCCGATCTGAGCCAACTGGGCAAACAGGCCGACTTCAACGTGACCTCCATTATGGAAAGCGACGAAGGCACCTTCCGGACCAGAGGCCAAGGAGGGGCTAGGGAGTTTCTGACCTTCAGCCGGTCGTATGCGCTGAATTGGCATTTTGTCACCTCTGTGCCTTACGGGGAGCTGATGCAGGGGCGCAGCTATATCGGCAAAACCATCATTTGGGCGATTGTGATTACCCTTTTGGCCGCCTACGGAATCGGCATTGCCTTCGCCTCCAGTTTGGTGGTGCCGATCCGGCGGATGGAGCGGTACATGAAGAAGGTGGTCAAAGGAGACTTTACCGGGACGCTGCAGGTGGACTCCCGGGATGAAATCGGCATGCTGGCCCAGGGGCTGACGGATATGGTGGGCCAGCTGGTAAAGCTGCTGGATGAGGTGTATGCATCCAAGCTGCGGGAAACCCGGATGATGCTGCATCAGCGGGAGACGGAGCTGAAGGTGCTGGAATCGCAGATCAACCCGCATTTTCTATACAATTCCCTGGAAACCATCCGGGGAATGGCTCTGGACCGGGGCATGGAGGACATCTCCGTGATGGCTTCCTCCCTGGCCCGTCTGCTGCGGTACAACCTGAAGAACTCCTCCCCGATTGTTACCCTTAAGGAGGAGCTGGACAATTGCGAGATCTATCTGAAAATACAGAAGTACCGGTTCGAGGAAAAGCTGGAGTACCGCTTCGACGTTCCAGCCTGGCTGGAGGATAAGCTTGTGCCCAAGTTTTCCCTGCAGCCCATTATTGAAAACTGCGTAATTCACGGCATAGAGGCGTCATTGGGCACTGTTATGATCCGTGTCTTTGGTCATACCGAGGAGAACGGGGAGAGTTTCGTGCTGGAAATCGCCGAAACAGGGCCGGGTATCCAGCCAGCCATTCTGCGGAAAATCCGGGATGATATCAGCATCCGGGACATCAGCGAAGGGGGCTCGCAAATCGGGCTGATTAATGTGCACAGGCGGATTGCCCATTTGTTTGGGGAAGCCTACGGGGTGGAAATCGGCAGCAAGCCTGACGAATGCACCTGGGTGCGCCTGCGGCTGCCGCTTGGGGAGGGCAATACCGCTGCGGAAAACCAATGATGGAGGGGAAAGCGCCGATGAACCGCATTCTGATTCTGGACGATGAGCGCTGGGTGCGCACATCCTTAAGGAGGGTGGTAGAGCTGACCGGCCTGCCGGTGCAGGTGGTTCACGAGTGCGCCGATGGCTTATCCGCTCTGGACTGGCTGAAGCAGGAATCCGTGGAGCTGATCCTCGCCGATATCCGGATGCCCATCATGGACGGCTTGGCTTTTATTGAGCAGCTCCGCCAGAACGGGGGCCGGCAGGATGTGGTGATTATCAGCGGCTATGACGATTTCAGCTATGCCCAGACGGCCATGCGCTTCGGCGCCATGGATTATCTCCTGAAGCCCGTGGAGCCCGACGATATGCGCAAATGCCTGGGTAAGTGGCTGGAGCGGAATGCGGAGGCGGCGGAACGGGCGGGCCTGCCCAAGCTGGACGCCCAGGAGCAATCCACCTTCGAGCGTGTTGCCCGCTGCGTCCGGGAAGGGCTGCCCGGGCCCTTGGCGCTGAAGGACATCGCGGCGCAGGTGCATTTGAACCCCAGCTACTTGAGCCAGCTGTTTAAGCGCCATACCGGCAAGGCCTTCTCCGACTATGTGGCGGAGGCCAGACTGGAGGAGGCCAAGCGCCTGCTGTCGCGGACCTCTCTACGTATCTCTGATATTTCCGACCGGCTGGGGTATGCGGATTTGGCGTACTTCAGCAGCGTGTTCAAGAAATATACCGGTCTGCCTCCCTCCGAATACCGCAAGCGCTGTCCGCAGCAAACCCGGGATATCTGCTGCAGGGAAAAGTAGCCTGTGGTGCGCCATCTCCCCCCCTTGAGCCGCAAGGGGGCTTTTTCCGTTTGGCCGGCGGCCGTTGGAAACTGCGCTCAACATATGTTACCATTTGAAAATAGAGTAGAATTCTGCGATAAGGAGGTAGCGCCCTTGACTGGACTCAACAAACAGCCTATTATCACGATCTGTTCGGATTCTGTGGGCGAAACCGCCGAAGCGGTGGTGAAAGCCACAATCCGCCAGTTTGACCTTCGCAATGCCAAAATCAAACGGTACAGCCATGTGCTGACGGAAGCGGAAATCCGCGATATTGTCGGCGAGGTGGCTGCAAACGGCGGCATGATCGCCTATACCCTGGTGCAGCCGGACCTGCGGGAGCTGATCCGGGAGGAGAGCCTGCGGCTTGGCGTCCGCACAGTGGATGTGATGGGGCCGATGATGCAGGCCTTTATCGAATCCTTCGACGGCTCGCCCACTCGCAAGCCGGGAATGCTGCATCAGATGGATGATGATTATTTCAGACGGGTGGAGGCTATCGAATTTACGGTCAGCTGTGATGACGGCCGCGATCCCCGGGCGCTGCTGAACGCGGACATCGTGCTGATTGGCGTATCGCGAACCTCCAAAACACCGCTCAGCATGTTTTTGGCCCATAAGGGCTACAAAGTGGCCAATCTGCCTCTGATTCCCGAGGTGAAGCCGGCGGCGGAGCTGTTCCAGATCCCCCCCGGCAAAATCGCAGGGCTGATCATGGACCCGGAGAAGATGCTGAAGATCCGGGTGGAGCGCCTGCGTGCCTTGGGCTTAACAGCCGGAGCCAAGTACGCCAACATGGAGCGGATTACCTTTGAGCTGAATTATGCCAAAAAGCTGATGGAGCAGTTGGGCTGTCTGACCATCAACGTCTCGGACAAGGCGATTGAAGAGACGGCGGGAATTATTCTGGAGCATTTGTAGGAAGGGGACAAAGGCGGATGATTTTTCTCCGTAGAGAGACATTCAAGCAATACCTGCAGCTTTACCCGGTGACCAGCGCCATTCTGGCAATTATCGCGGTGCTGTTCGCGGCTATGGAGATCACGGGCAGCTCCACTGATGCCCTCACACTGCTGAATTTCGGCGCCATGTACAGCAACAGCGGTGAAACCCATGAATGGTGGAGATACATAAACTCCATGTTTTTGCATATCGGCTTTTCCCATGTGCTGTTTAATGCCTTTGCCCTTTATGTTTTCGCTCCTCCCTTGGAGCGGCTTCTGGGGAAATTCCATTATGCTGGGTTTTTCCTGCTTTCAGGCCTGGTGGGGAATGCCTTCAGTATGCTGTTCACCGAACCCCCCTTTATCGCTGCAGGGGCGTCCGGCGCCATCTATGGGGTTTACGCCGCGTATGTGTATTTGGCAATTTTCCACCGGCATGTGCTGGATGAAGGCACCCGTTCAACGGTAATCGCGATTGTGGTCATGGGGGGAATCACCTCTTTGATTATCCCCAATGTGAACATCTTTGCCCATCTGGGCGGCTTTGTGGCCGGTTTTGTGTATTTCGCCGTGCTGACCCGCCGGTTAAGACGCCGGAGCCAGAGGTAGGATAAACTCCTGGTCGGCTCGGCTCGGGACGATAGGCTCCACCGGGACAATAGACCCCGCTCTGCGGCGCTCTAACGGAACTCTCCGACCCTTAGAAAGGAAAATCGGCAGAATCCCAATTGTAACGGAACTCTGCGGCCGTTAGAGGCAGAAAATGCCGGAAAGTGAAGCCAATAGGGCAGCTAACGGCTTCTCAGTTCCGTTAAAATTCAGAAACGCTGCTGTCGGGCGTCTAAGGGGCTCTGAGTTCCGTTAGGGCAGGCGCACCGCCGGCAGCACGGATCGGCGAGTCCATAATAACCATGAAAAAGCCTGTTTACGGAAAAAGACTCTTTTTCCGCGAACAGGCTATTTGGCGCTATTTTGTACGTAATGGAAACGTTGTTTGAAACAGGCGGGCGTTCAGCCCACATACTCCACCCTGCGGTGAAGAGACACATTATCCCCGTAAGTGCTGCGGAGGGTCTGGAGCAGATCCACCATCATCCAGTACATCTCTCGGGGACGCTGGTTGGCAGGCCTTACGGTGTCGATCCGCACGCCATTCACAACTACATCAAGAACGATCATTACGCGTCACGACCTTTCCATGAGCTATCGTTTTGAGTAGACTATAACACAAATGGATAGGCCGTGTAAAAATATTTAATCAATTCAGATTATTAATTTTTTGTTTACGTGGGTCCTACGCCCCTTGGAGGGTTTCGTGGATAGCTGCTGCGGCTTTTTTGCCTGCGCCCATAGCCAGAATGACCGTTGCCGCACCCGTCACCACATCCCCGCCTGCATACACCCGGGGTTTGCTGGTTTCCATGGTGGCTTCCTCCACAATGATCCCGCCCCAGCGTTGGGTGTTGAGACCGGGCGTAGTGGAGCGGATCAGCGGATTAGGGCTTTGGCCGATGGCAATAATTACCGTATCCAGCTCCAAACCGAAGATGCTGTCCGCCTTCTCTACAGGACTGCGGCGTCCGCTGGCATCGGGTTCGCCCAGCTCCATCTCCACACATTCCATACCGGTAACCCAGCCGTTTTCGCCGGTGATTCTGACGGGGTTCACCAACAGCTTGAATTGAATGCCTTCCTCCTGGGCGTGATGAATCTCCTCCCGGCGGGCGGGAAGCTCATCCATGCCTCTGCGGTACACGATGGAAACCTCCTCGGCGCCCAGCCGCAAAGCGGTGCGCGCTGCATCCATGGCCACATTGCCGCCGCCCACTACAGCCACTTTTTTGCCGATGCGGACAGGTGTTGGGCTGTTGGGGAAATCGTAGGCCTTCATCAGGTTGACGCGGGTCAAAAACTCATTGGCGGAATATACGCCGTTCAGGTTTTCGCCGTCAATGCGCATAAAGCGGGGCAGCCCTGCGCCGCTGCCCACGAATACGGCCTTGAAGCCGTCCTCGAACAGCTCATCTACGGTAATGGAGCGGCCCACCACCACGTTGCGCTCGATTTTGACGCCGAGGCTGACTACCTTCTCGATTTCCTCCTCCACCAGGGACTTGGGCAGGCGGAACTCGGGAAAACCGTACATCAGCACACCGCCCAAGGCATGGAGAGCCTCGAACAGCGTAACCTCATAACCCAGCTTGGCCAGATCCCCTGCGCAGGTGAGACCTGCGGGACCGCCGCCTACCACCGCAACCTTGCTGCCATTAGCAGGCATAGCAGGCTCCTCGGGCAGCTTGTGGACCATGCCGTAGTCGGCAGCGAACCGCTCCAAGCGGCCGATGCCCACGGGTTCGGCTTTTTTGCCGCGGATGCAGCTTCCTTCGCACTGGGATTCCTGCGGGCACACCCGGCCGCAAACGGCAGGCAGATTATTCTCCTGCTTGATGATCCGGTAGGCGCTTTCGAAATTCCCGGCGGCGATTTCACCGATAAAATCCGGGATAGGCACATTCACCGGGCAGGCGTTCACACACGGCTTATTCTTGCATTGCAGACAGCGGGTTGCTTCCTCCATGGCCTGCTCGGGCGTATACCCCAAGGCCACCTCCAGGAAATTCCTCCCCCGCACCAGAGGCGGCTGCTCAGGCATGGCTACCTTCACCGGACTCATGTTCGCTCTAGGCATTCTCCCTCACGCTCCTCTTCCGATACGGCAGGCATGGGCTTCCATTTCCTTGTACATGCCTTGTCTGCGTATACATTCGTCAAAATCCACCAGAAGACCGTCAAAATCCGGACCATCCACACAGGCAAACCGGGTTTCCTCACCCACGGTGACCCGGCAGCCGCCGCACATGCCCGTGCCGTCGATCATGATCGGATTGAGAGATACCCCCGTGGCAATCCCCAAGGGTTTGGTAATGTCCACAACCGCCTTCATCATGGGCAAAGGACCGATGGCGATCACCTCGTCGTAAACATGGCCATTATGTAAAAGCTGCTTTAGAATATCCGTCACAAAACCCTGGATGCCGCAGGAGCCGTCATTCGTCGCCATATAAAGCTGGCCGCAGAAGGCTTCGAATTCCTTCTCCAGAATAATCAGATCCTTGCTTCTTCCTCCCAAAATGACATCCACGTCGGCTCCGGTTTCCTTCCACTTGCGGAGCTGGGGGTACAGAGGCGCCGCACCTACACCGCCGCCGATGCCGAGAATCCGCTTCTTGCCGGGATGAATATCCGCGGGGCGTCCCAAGGGACCGGCAAAATCCGAGATGCCTTCTCCAACGGCCTTCTCCGCCAACCGGATGGTGGAATAGCCTACGATTTGATAAATAATGGTTACCGATTGCCGTTCCCGGTCATGATCCGCGATGGTCAGGGGAATACGCTCCCCGCCTTCCTCCACCCGGACCATCACAAATTGCCCCGGCTCGCATTTGCGCGCTACATACGGCGCATGCACGACCAGAAGCTCGACAGCATCGTTCAGCTTGCGCTTTTCAAGTATCGTGTACATGTTGGCTCTCCTTCTCAATCGAATACTTCTTCCATTATAGCGTCTTCCATCCGGCTCGATTGTTGGCGACTATGTATATTTCATGAAAAAAAAGGATAAAAAAAAGCCTCCGGTGCAACCGGAGGGTTAAGGCTCGGACAGGTTTTTGACCTTGCCTTGGAATTGCGGCAGGTTTAATTGATCGAAAGCGGCGAAGCCGCCGTTGGCCAGCAGGGCGACGGATGTTCCGTTGTAAACCGGATAGAGTCCCTGCCAGATGCCGCTTAAGGTATAATAATCCGTTCCTCCGGCTTTCCGCAGAAAAAAGACGTAATCGCCGGTTTCCAGAGGGCCGGTATAGGTTTTGTTCAGAGGGTTCGCCGCATCCGGCAAAGGCTCCACTCCGGAGGTCAGCAGCTTAATGGGGGAAGCCGCGGAGCCTTTCCAGACGGCTTGCACGCGGATACGCTGGACATAATGGACAATCCGCCTGCCGGAGATTTCGCGCCCGGTGGGGTAGTTTTCCTGGCCGTCCTCCAGATGTCCCTTCACAATCAAATCGGCGCTTTGGGTGAGGGCCTTCTCCGAGGCGGCCGGTTTCACGGGCACTGGGATTCCACCGGGCTGGGGAGCGGCCGCAGCGGGGGGCGGCATTGCCAGGATTGCAGCCGCTATGGACATATGTACAGAGAACCGCTTCCACGGCTGTAGGAGCCTCTTTTTCATACAACGTATCCTTTCAGTCATCCGTAATCAATACACGGGTTTTCAGAGGGATATGCCGGTACAGGTATTCCACATCCTTGTTGCGCATACGGATACACCCGGAGCTGGCGGATAAGCCGATGGACCAGGGCCGGTTGGTGCCGTGAATGCCGTATTTATAACCCCCGTCTATGCTTAAGCC
>JAEWAA010000312.1 GCA_023391955.1 Bacillota bacterium
GCCTCAAACTTAGCCCAGTTTCCCGAAATAGCGGCTGTGGTGTCCGTAAGAATCCGAGACGCCCACTTTTGGATCAAATAGCGGCGCTGGTGTCCGTTAGAATGGCGGCGGGGGTATGCCCAACCCAAAAATAGACCGTCCCCTTTTAGCAAGGGCGGTCTATTGGGATTGAAATCGTATAGAAGTGCACCGCACCAGGGAGAACACCTCTCCCTACAGCCGGAAACGGCGGATATGCTCGTGAAGCTGCTCCTTCTCCAGAATCTCCTTTTGCCTGGGACCCATCAGATCGAAGTGGGGATATGGCGGATGCTCGTGGATGTAAGCCGGATTCAGCCCGTGCCGTTTACACCAATCCGTAAGCCGTTTCCGGTCCGAGCATCCCACCTTGGTCACCGTCCGGATAGACGGGAACCGCGGGTCAGTCCAATAGTGAGTCAGGTACGCAATTTCCCCGCGGGATACCGCCTCTTTCCACTGCTGCAGCTCCTGCCGCTTCACGCCGAATGCCAAGGAATTCACCACCTGTCAGATATGCCACCAGTTTACCTCTTATTGAGGGTGGGAGCAACTGCAGGCTCATCCAACCTTACAACGCCTCGCCGAATAAAACGGAATCCTCATCAAGCCCTTCGGCCAGCCTTCCCCTCAACCCGGTTAACCACTCCGGCTCGTTCTCCCACTTTTCAGCAGCAGCCCGCAGTACCCGTGCATATCCATACAAATTGGCAAACCGCTTGCATGCGGCCACTATCTTCTCAGCTTCGCCGGAAACCTCATATTCGGTTCGGTACCCATCCAGAAAACACTGTTTCTTCTGATCAAAATCCTCCGGAGGGATCTCTTCCCGCAAACTCTCCAGCGCTTGTTCAATATCCAACACATACCAATGATACATGGCATCATCGAAATCAATGGCATGGCAGGTTTGAGTCTCCCCATCATAGAAGACGTTATCGTATTCAAAATCATAATGAATCAAACCATAGTCGGCCTGCAATTTGGGCAGCGCAGCAAAATACGTACGCAATAAATCCGTTTCCGCCAACGCGGCTGTCTCTCCGGGAAATGCGGTCAGAACATCCTGAATCCAGTCCAACACATCCGCATAGGACCACCTTTTGACATCACCCGGCACATATTCACTGGATAAACGGTGAAGCTTGCCCAACGCCTTCCCGTAGCTGAACATAACGTCATCCGGGAAATCGGTCCGGTCCAGCTGTACCCCCGGCACCCGCTTGAATACCGATGCAACGTATATTCCCCATGAAGTCTCCATCTCAACGAGCTTTTCGCCAGCCTTGGATGGAACCGCCTCTAACACACCATATCCCTTGCCGCGCAGGTAAGCAATAAACTCCAGCTCCGCCTGAAGGTTTGGCTTAAGCTTTTCCTCCTGGGGAGCGAACCGCAGGAAATGAGTCGTCTCTTCCCGCTTGAACGGGTAAATCGCATTGGAGGATACACGGTAATGCTTAAACATTCCGATGTCCTCATAATCCCAATTCTTCAACAGCATTTCCGCCAAGTCCCGGTTATCAAAAAGATACTTTAACTTCAGCACGTAACCAACATCTCTCCTCTTAAGCCTGGATTATAGTCCTATTTCTAATCCTTTCAATTGTACATGGAAACCTCCACGAGCTGAAGGGAGAGTTTAGCTATAGTGAAACTGGGCTCACGTTGACGCCCTTTACCCGTCCGCGAGGGTGAAAGTGTCATCCATCAGCTGCAGCTTGCCCTTCAGCCCTTTGCTGACGTACACCTTATGATCCTTGGTGATAAAGATAGCCTCCACCCCGGAACGTGCATCGACATACTCCAGCCCTTTTTCCAGCCCGTATGCAAAAACGAGATTATCCAAACCTTCGCCTACCATAGCCCCATCGCAGAGAATCGTCACGC
Organism: Bacillota bacterium; assembly: GCA_023391955.1. Lineage (GTDB taxonomy): Bacteria > Bacillota > Bacilli > Paenibacillales > NBRC-103111 > Paenibacillus_AR. The sequence goes on from JAEWAA010000312.1 coordinate 1,909, forward strand.
TGGCCAGCTCATTCTGAATCGGTGCGCCGGTGGCGGTGTCCATAATATGATGGTAGCGCACACCGTTTTCGATGAAGAAACGTTCGTAAATCCCCGAAGCAACCACCGCCAGGGGCCCGACCTTGACCGTGCCAATGGTATTGCCGCGGGACTTGTCCGGATTCTGGATGCCGATGTTCCATTCGCTTCCATCCGGCTTGAGACCAACGGTAAGCAGGTTGCCTCCCATGTCAATAATACTGCCGCCGAAGCCTTGCGCCACCAGATAATCCGCGATCAGGTCGGCGGCGTAACCCTTCCCGGTTCCCCCGATATCCAGGGACATGCCCGGGCGTTTCAGCATAACTGTATGCTTCGCCTCGTCGAGAACCACATCCTGGTATCCGATCAGTGCTTTGGCTTTGGCAATGTCGGTATCCGCAGGTTTGTGCGCCCCTTCCTTGCCGATTCCCCACAGGTCCACCAGGGGCCCGACCGTCAGATCAAAAACGCCGTTTGATTTCTGCGAGTCCTCCAGCGCAAACTTGACTGCCGTGAAGGTTTCCGGCGAAACTGCCACCGCTTCCTTGCCGGCCATCCGGTTCACCTTGGCAATATCGCTGTCCGCATTTTCACGGTTAAGCCAGCGGTCAACATCCTTTAGAATTTCGCCGATTTTCGCAAAATTATCCTTCGTCACCTTGGCGTCATAAACTTTGACGGTCACAACAGTTCCGAAGATGTAATACGTTTCACTTACGGGCAATGCTGTCTCCGCTCCTCCATCGCTGCCTCGGGAAGCCTGCTTACCGCAGCCTGCAACGGCCAGACTGAGGATCAGAATGAAGAGTACGGGCCATCTGCCCCACTTTTTTGTAGTCATAATAGACCTCCTGCACATGTGCGCTCCTAGGGCACACCTCCCTGCGGGAGCGTTTCTTTTTTCCTATTCATTATGGTAGAATGAGAGCAAATGGTCAAATGCCTGGTGTGATCTTTAATACAGGCGGATTCCGTTCCATGTCCTGCAAATCCGGAAGCGGCAACGCACCTTTTTTTGGAGTGAACCTCATGCTCAAATTGTTCAAAAAAGCCGATCTCATCCTGCTCGCCTCGCTCCTGCTGATCGCTTCGTTTTTCATAGTGTTCCCGATTGTGATGAAAGAGAAAGCCGCTGCTGACCAGGAGCTGTTCGCCAAAATCACCGTCGACGGCAAACTCTATAAAATGGTGAAGCTTGAGTCAACAGAGCAGGAACTGGAGATACGAACCAAATATGGATATAACCTGCTTAAGCTGCATAACCGCGGCATCCAGATGATCGAAGCGGATTGCCCGGATCTATTGTGCCTGACCTTCGGCGCTGCCACCGCCATCGGCCAAACGATTGTATGCCTGCCGCATCGCCTGATGGTGGAAGTGGTGGGCGGTACAGGAA
>JAEWAA010000443.1 GCA_023391955.1 Bacillota bacterium
GTTTGAGAACGCATACAATGCCTTGATCAGCTGTCAGGCTTCGCCACGTTACGCATCCGGACCCGGCAAAACCTGTGCCGCTTCCGTTCCCAAAAACCGCCTGGATCTGTGTCTGCGTCAACGAACAACGCTCCGGCTCCATTCCCCAAGGGAGGAACCTCCATGAAATGGTATCATTCCGTGAGGCTGAAAATTATTCTGGGTTTTGCCATAGTCATCGTGCCCATTGTGGTGTTTCTGTTCTACAATAACATGTACTCCATCCGGATCGTGCGTGAGCAGATTTCCAGCAACTACGACAATTTGCTTCAGCAATATGTCCAAAGCACGGATCAAATGCTGAATGAAACCAGCCTTTTTTTGTACCGGTTTGTTAACGATCCGGACTTCACCACCCTCTATGCCTTCGGGACCTCCTCCAATGAATATTACCTGACCAAAATCCGCATCATGAGCAAGCTCACCTCGGGCATCGGTTATTTCAACGTCACCAGCTCCATCTTTATTTATTCGCCGGTATATAAGGATCTGCTTCTGGCCAGCTCCGATGACCATAACCGCCAGACCCGTAATATTACGCTGATGGCCGATGGCCTGGCGCAAAACGGCGACGGCAGATGGCAGCTGGTGCAAACCCCAGACGGTTATGCCATGGTCATCGTCGCCCAGATTTCCTCCGAGCTCATCGCCGGGGTTCTGGTGCATCCGGACAAGCTTATTGCCCCCCTGCGCAACTGGAATCTGGGCCCGGGTGGAGAGGTTGCCGCCATGGACAGCAGCCACACCCTACTGTCCAATACCCGGATCAGCGCCGATGTCTGGGGCCGTTATGCGGAGAAAAATCCTACCCAAAAGGGAAACTATCTCCTCATCGACGATGACCGCCTGAGCGAAAAGATGCTCTTGGTGAAGGCGGATTCCGGGGCAACCGGCCTCCGGCTTATGCTGGCGATACCCGAGACAACTATTCTCCGGGGACTGCCCTTTTTCCAAAAAGCGATCTATGTGACGCCCTTCGGTGTGCTCATCGTGCTGTTCATTTACTTCCTCATTCTGCAGCGTATTCTGGTAGGGCCATTCTCTGCTTTGGTCAAGGGGATGCGGCGCATCGGCCAGGGCAAGCTGGACACCCGGCTGCCTACCGCACGCAAGGGGGAGTTCGCGTACGTGATGGCTGTATTCAACGACATGGCGGACCAGATCCGTTCCCTCAAGATCAATGTCTACGAGGAAAAGCTGCGGGTGCAGCAGGCGGAGTACAAGCATTTGCAGGTGCAGATCAATCCGCATTTTTATATGAACAGCCTGAACATTGTATATAACCTGGCGGTGCTGAAGGACTACCAGACCCTGAAGAAGCTGGCCCTCCATCTGGCGGATTACTTCCGCTTCACCGTCCACAGCAACCGGCCCCATATCACATTGGACGAGGAGCTTCAGCATGTGGCCAACTATATGGAGATTCAGCGGCTCCGTTACCCGGATAATCTCGTCTTTGAGATCAGCGTCACCGATGAATTGAAGGCAGCGGCCATCCCTCCCTTGACCATCCAGCCCTTCGCCGAAAATGCGGTGATCCACGGCTTCAAAAACCGGAATCAGCCGTTTCACTTGTACATCCACGCCCAGATTATAGGCCAGGGGCAGGAGCGGGAGGCCCGCATCTCCATCCGGGACATGGGGGTGGGGTTCTCCGCAGAATGGCTGGATGAATTCGCCGGAGCCGATTGGCGGATTATTCAGGATGAGCATGTGGGGATATGGAATGTGATCCGGCGGCTTTCTATTTTTACAGATGACCAGGCAAAAGTGGTATTGCAGAATGCGGAGGGCGGCGGCGCCGAGGTGCTCATTATACTGCCCTTGGAGTCCAGACTGGAGAAAGGCGGGGAAGACCATGTACAACGTGCTATTGGTGGATGATGAGAAATATGCGGTCAAAGGTCTGGCGGCGGGAATGGATTGGGAGGCGCTGGGGATATCGGTGGTCCTGGAGGCGTATGATGTGGGCCAGGCCAAGGAGCTGCTCTCCGAACGGGAGGCGGATATCGTCATTCTGGATATCGAAATGCCGGGCCAGTCCGGTCTGGACCTGGCAGAGTGGCTCCGGGAGCAGCATCCCCATGCGGAGGTGATTTTCCTAACCGGCCATGCCAATTTCAATTATGCCCAAAAGGCGCTGTCCATGGGGGCCTTCCGCTACCTGCTGAAGCCGGTGGACCATGACAGGCTGTCGGAGATCATCCTGCAGCTGCTGGACAAAATCCGCTCCGAACGGGAGCTCCAGGACTACCAGAGCGTATACCGGAAGTATTACAGCCTCTGGGAGAGCCAAAAGCCGCTTCTGGTGGAGCGTTTCTGGCAGGAGGTAATCCAGGGGCGGACCGCTTTCCTGAGCGGCAAGCTGGATGCCGCGCTCCGCCAGTATGACATTCCTCTCGGCTCGGAGGACCGGCTGTTCCCGGTGCTGATCAGCATCGAACAATGGCAGCAGGATTTCGGCGCGAGAGATGAGGAAATTATGGAATACGCCATCCGCAAGGCCGCCGAGGAGCTGGTGCTGGACGGAAGCCCCGGCATCGTGGTGGGGGAGCGGAACGGCAGCGGGCTGATTCTATTTTACCGGCCTGCTGAAGGGGAGGCGGCGGTGGGCAATGGGGTGCCTCTAGCGGAGAAATGTGAAGCCTTCATCCAGTCCTGCAATGAATACTTTCACTGCCGGCTGTCCTGTTATATCGGAGGCGAGGTAAGCATAACCGGTCTGGAGGAGGCTTACCAGCGTCTTCTCGAAGCGGAACGGGCCAATGTCACCCGGACCAATAGTGTGATTCTTCCCAGCACGGAGGGCAAACCCGCCGCCCGTCCCGCTCCGCCGCCGCCTCTTGCCGAGTGGGGGCTGCTGTTGGACAATGGGCGCCGAGGGGAGCTGACGGAGCAGCTGAACCGTTATTTCAGCCGTCTGGAACGGGAGGAGCTGTCCGTGGAAACGCTGCAGGCTGTTTATTTCGGGCTTGCCCATCTTTGTCTGGATTCCGCGGTGAAAAAAGGGGTTTCCCTGGGGGAAGCGCTGGATAGCCGGGAGGAGGCTATGACACTTTCGCCCGTGAAGTCCCTGGCGGCTCTGCGGCAATGGTGCTCCCGCCTCCTGGAGCAATATTGGACCGGAACGGCGGTCCTCGGTGAGCCCCAGCAGCAATCCTCCATCATCGCCAAAATCAAGGAATACGCCCAGCAGCATCCGCAGGAGGAGCTGGGGAGGGAGCAGCTGGCTTCTTATGTGTTTTTGAATCCGGCTTACCTGTCCCGGCTGTTCCGCAAGGAAACCGGCCAGTCCCTGACGGAATACGTGCTAGAGGTGAAGATCGGGTATGCCCGCCGCCTGCTGGAGGAATCCAATCTGAAGGTAGGCGCGGTAGCCGAGGCCATCGGGTACACGCATTTTTCCTATTTTGCCAAGCTGTTCAAAAAAATGACCGGCATGTCCCCCCACGAATACCGCAAAAAGCACCGCCGTTTGCCGTAAGGCCTGCGCCGCTTCCGCTCCTGAACAGGAGGGAGGCGGTTTTTTGTTGTTCTTGGCCGCAGGTTAGGGGTGGAACCGAGGCTCATAATGTTTAGCTTGCGGACACAGCAGCCGTTATTTCCGCAAATTGGCCTCTTTTCCGACTTCTACGGACACACGATCCGCTATTGTGATATAAATCTGTGGTAACAGCCTATTTTTCTGCAAATAACGGATTCTGTGTCCGTTGCGGAGAAAAAAAGGCTCTTTTGTGCGAAATAACGGAACCAGGGTCCGCGAAGCCCTGCTTCTTGCAAGGAAACGAGGGCGAGTGAAGGAGCAGGTTACCCGAGAAAACGAGGGGAGGAGCGGGCAAGCGGGTTGAGGGGCGGAGGAACAGTGGGTGGG
>JAEWAA010000565.1 GCA_023391955.1 Bacillota bacterium
TATCCAGCCGGGTCACATCCACCGCAATAGAGGCAGGGATTGCAGCCGGAAGACAGCGCACCTCTACCTGGTGAAGCTGAATCTGCAGCATGCCGCCTTCCTCTTCACCCTTGGAATCGCCGACGAAGTCCAGCGTAACCTCCGTGCGGACCGGCTCGTTCATATTAATCTGGTGAAAATCAATATGCAGCAGATTGCTGTTCAACGGGTCCCGCTGCACATCCTGGACCATCACCGTCTGTTTGCCTGAAGTGCCCAGCTCCAGCTCGATAATCCCGTTGGCATGGGACCTCAAGAGAGCCGACAGCTCCCGGTTATCCACTGTTACCAAGACGGAGCCGATATTCTTGCCGTATACCACACCCGGAACACTGCCGGAGGAGCGGAGATGCTTGACACCGGATTTGGTCAAATTGCCTCTGGTTTGAGCCTGCAACGATATAGCCATAATTGTTGGTAGAGCCTCCCTTAACGGTTTTCAGGTTAAGCCGCTTTTTTCCTGTGCGTCTTTCACTAGATTGCCCGTTTTGGAAGGATTCCAACCCTTGACTGGACCGTGCGCCTAAAAATTATTCCTCAAACAGCTTGCTGATAGGCAGCTGTTCGTGAATCCGGATGATCGCTTCGCCGATGGTCGGTGCAACGGACAGCACCCGGATCTTCTCCGAAGGATTGGTATGGTGAAGCGGAATGGTGTTGGTCACAACCAATTCCTTCAGCGGGGAATTGGCAATGCGATCCATCGCCGGTCCGGACAAGACCGGGTGAGTGGAGCAGGCATATACGTCCGCCGCACCATATTCCATCAGGGCATTGGCAGCCAGCACCATGGTGCCGGCAGTGTCGATGATGTCGTCCACCAGGATGGCGGTGCGGCCCTTGATATCGCCGATGATATTCATCACTTCAGAGACATTCGGCTCCGGACGGCGTTTGTCGATAATGGCCAGAGGCGCAGACAAATAATCCGCCAATCTGCGGGCGCGCACAACGCCGCCATGGTCGGGGGAAACAACGGTAATATTGGGAAGGGCCTTGTTGCGGAAATACTTGCCCAGGATCGGGTTGCCCAGCAGATGATCCACGGGAATATCGAAGAAGCCCTGAATTTGTGTTGCATGCAGATCCATGCTGATTACCCGGTCCGCACCTGCGGTTTCGATCATCTTCGCCACCAGCTTGGCGGTGATGGGGTCGCGGGAGCGGGCTTTCCGGTCCTGCCGTGCATAGCCGTAGTACGGAATCACCACGTTGATGCTGTTGGCGGAGGCGCGGCGCAAAGCGTCCACCATAACCAGCAGCTCCATCAGGTTATCGTTGACGGGCAGACAGGTGGACTGGATGACGAATACGTCGCAGCCCCGCACGCTTTCATTCAGCTTGATGCGCACTTCACCATCCGCGAATTGCAGCGCCTCGGAATCCCCCAAGGTTACCCCGATGTAGGAGGCAATTTCCTCCGCCAGCTTGGGATTGGAGTTACAGGTAAAAATCTTCAACTTCGGATCTAAGTATGACACAAACAGTTCCTCCTAAGGGCTTCCCTTTGGGGAAGCCGGCTTCGTAAGCGTAATCTTTGAGTTTTTGCGAGAGCAAAAACCGGCATCGTAAGCATAATTACCACTACAACAGGACCAATCCGATGTTCCCAAAGAAGACCCAACTGCAAAAGTGCAGGTAATCGCAGCAAATTGCCTGATAAGCCGAGGTCCAACTGCAAAAGTGCAGTTATTTCCCACACAACCTGCCGTTTCCGGGAAAACAACCCCCATTAACTGCATTTTTGCAGTTATCCACCATAAAAGGAGCCCCTTTGGGACAAATTAACTGCACATTTGCATTATAGCCTCTCCGATTCAGGCAAGGCCACAGGATAATGTTGCTACCATGCAACAATAATGGAAGCCCATCCTGTATTTAGCCAAAAACCAGCCAACTTCCCGTAGTACCCAGCCCTTGCGGACAGGCTCCCTTTGCCTTCCATCCGCGGTGCAGTACAGGCCCTACTTCTTTTCCTTCTTGGCCTTGAACTTGTTGCGCAGCTTCTCGGCATAGCCTTCCTTATTCACCTGGCGCACCCGGGCGATGGCCAGGTCATTGTCCGGCACCTCATGGGTGATGGTGGAGCCGGCCACCACAAACGCACCGTCGCCTACCCGCACCGGCGCAATCAAATTCACATTGCTGCCAATAAAGGCATTGCTGCCAATTTCCGTACGGGATTTGTTGAAGCCGTCGTAGTTGGCTGTAATGACACCACACCCGATATTGGTATGGCTGCCCACAGTGGCATCCCCTACATAGCTCAAATGGGGCACCTTGCTGCCTTCCCCGATAACGGCATTCTTAATCTCTACAAAGTCTCCGACCTTCACACCATCCGCCAGATCCGCGCCTGGACGCAGATACGCGAACGGCCCGATATTCACATCGTTGCCGGTTTTGGCTTCCAGCAGCACGGATTGCTTGATGTGCACACCGTTGCCCACCGCGGAATCCGTCATTTCCACATTGGGGCCGATGACACAGTCTTCACCGATAACGGTTTTGCCCTTCAGCACACAGCCGGGGAGCAGCACCGTATCCGCACCGATAGACACACCCTTTTCCACATACGTATGGGCCGGGTCCGTCACCGTTACGCCGTCCAGCATCAATCCGCGGACAATGCGCTCCCGCATCAGCCGCTCCGCTTCCGACAACGCCACCCTGTCATTGACGCCGATGGCTTCCGCCGGATCCGTTGTCTGCCAAGCCGCTACCTTATGTCCGTCCTCCTGCAGAATCCGGATCACATCCGTGAGATAATATTCATTTTGCGCATTGTTGTTGGTGACCCTGCCCAATGCGCTAAACAGCTTCTGGTTATCGAAGCAGTACGTGCCGGTATTGATCTCCTTCACCAAAGCCTGCTCCGGCGTACAATCCTTCTGCTCCACGATGGCCATAACCTGGCCGTCACCGCTGCGGATCACCCGGCCGTATCCGGTGGGCTCCGCCAGCTCCGCAGTCAGCACGGTGGCCGCAGCTCCGGACTGCCCATGCACCTCAATCATCTTGCGCAGGGTTTCCTCCATGACCAGCGGAGTATCACCGCAGACAACAACCGTGATGCCTTCCTCTTTTTCCAGCAAAGGAGCTGCCTGGAGCGCGGCGTGACCGGTTCCCAGCTGCTCTTCTTGCATCACGAACTCCGCCCGGCTGCCCAAATAGGCCTTGACCGCTTCGCTGCCATGGCCAACCACGACTACATTGCGGGAAGCGCCGAGCCCTTCAACGGCATCCAGAACATGGCCGACCATCGGTTGGCCGCAAACGGGGTGAAGCACCTTGTACAGCTTCGACTTCATCCGTTTGCCCTTACCCGCTGCCAGGACAATACTGAGTATGTTCAAATTTATCATCTCCATCATAAATTCCAATATGAATATATCCTACTTTCCGGCAAAAGAAAAGAGAGCCCCTGAGGCTCCCACGGAAAATGCGGTTATTTTATGCTCCCTCTTCCATGACTTCTTCCTCGACAGCGGCTCTTTCGTACTCAGCCAGAACGGCTGCCTGAATTTTTTCCCGGGTGGCGGAAGAGATGGGATGAGCGATATCCCGAAACTCTCCGTCGGGAGTCCGCTTGCTGGGCATAGCAACGAACATTCCGTTATTTCCGTCAATAACGCGAATGTCGTGCACGACGAATTCGTTATCGATGGTAATGGAGGCGATGGCCTTCATTCTTCCTTCGGAATTCACGCGGCGGAGTCTGACATCAGTAATTTGCACGTTTACGTTCACCACCTTTTTTTTAAGCAGGACTTGCTGTATATTTCCACAACAGCTGGGAAAATCCTTCTTTTTTGTGCTTAAAAAAAAGGTTTTTTTAAAAATATTTATACAACTTAAACTATTTCGACATTTCTCAACGCGATGCATTCTATTTCGACAAGAACATCCTTCGGCAGGCGTGCAACCTCTACGGTTGAGCGTGCCGGCTTATGATCCTTGAAGAAGGAACCGTACACCTCGTTGAACTCTGCGAACAGGTTCATGTCCTTCAGAAACACGGTAGTTTTAACCACTTGGGATAAGCCCGATCCGGCCTCCTGCAGCACCGCCACCAGGTTCTTCAACACCTGCTCGGCCTGTTCGGCAATGCCACCCTCCAGAAGAGTCCCGTCCAGGCGAAGGGGAATTTGCCCCGAGGTATACACCATATCGCCTGCAATTACGGCCTGGGAATACGGCCCGATGGCGGCAGGAGCTTCTGCCGTCGCTACAATTTTGAGCATAATAATGCTTGTCTCCTTCCGGCGGCCAGCCGGCAAGGCGGGCTCATCAAACCCACACTGCCGTTTACTGATCCGATTCAAAATAATTGCCTAAGACCACCTTCACCTGCTTGCTCCGCGAATCCACATGGGTCAGACGGGCAAGGGAGATGTAATCCTCCACCAAATGCTCCTCTACCTCATCAGAATCCACAAACACACCTACGCCCTTCACTGTGGCCCGGAACTCCGACAACAGATCCATCATACCGTGAATGGTGCCGCCTGCACGCATGAAGTCATCGATAATCAATACCTTGGCTTCTTCCTTCAATGCCCGTCTCGAAAGAGACATGGTCTGGATCCGCTTGTTGGAGCCCGACACATAGTTAATGCTTACGGCGGAGCCCTCCGTCACCTTGTTGTCCCGGCGCACAATCACTACCGGCAGGTTCAAGAACGTAGCCGTGGCATAAGCCAGCGGAATCCCCTTGGTTTCCACCGTCATCACCACATCGATATCCCGTCCGGCAAAAGCGGTTGCAAACATCTTGCCGATTTCATTGAGAATCATCGGACGGCCCAGCAGGTCGGACATATACATATATCCGCCCGGCAGAACCCGCTCCGGCTGCTCCAGCTGTCTGCATATATCCACCATGAAGATCTCCGACTGCGCCTTGGAAACCTTCGGAATAAACTTCACCCCGCCGGCGGCTCCGGCCAATGTCTGGAGGTCCCCCAGCCCTTCCGATTCACACAC
>JAEWAA010000633.1 GCA_023391955.1 Bacillota bacterium
GCTATATCCAGGTGCAAATTAAGCCACAAAGCACGTACACAGGCGCCCAGGAAGTTTATTTTAATTACATCGTACATGCAGGTATAGACCAAATGAATGAATTCGTATATCCATCAGCCGGGGAGGATTTGAGGGAGATTGTACTGCCTATTCGCATGGATGTTTCCCATCAGCAGTCCGGGGTATGGGTGAATCTGGCTTATTTATCACCTACCGATGGCACATTTGAGATTACCATTACACAAGCTGCTCTATATTTGACTGTGTATGAATACGAGCATTGAGAAACCAAAAGGACTTTTGTAGGAGGAGCGGTGTTCTATGTCATTTACACCTCTAATGCTGGGCAAACCTGGTCCGGAGCTTCATCTGGCCATTACGTATAAGGCCGATTATGATCCTCCCCCCACTCTGCTTAGTATTCAAGTTCCCTTGAGGCTGTCCACGATTTCATCAGGATCAGGAATGTTGTATGTAGAGTGGAATCTCTGGCGGGGAGATGCACTGATTGCGAAGCAGGTGTCTCCGGTAACGGTTTTCGCATCTGCGGGAGAGGAACAGTTATTGTCGCCAGTGATTGATTTCATGGACGATGTGGGGGCCGGAACCCATATATACAACCTAAAGGTACATGTAATTTCGTTCAGTAACATTGCAGCAGAACCCTTATTAGGGAAGCCTGAAATCGGAGCAAGAATTCCCCCATCAGGTCCATTGGTGGGAGACGGCATAACGGGTCCAACGGGTCCGACAGGTCCAACCGGAGCTACGGGGGCTAAAGGGGATGGCGGTGAACCGGGAAATCATGGACCCACAGGACTCGGACTGCCAGGCTCCACTGGTACCACAGGGGCAACAGGAGCTACAGGTCCCACCGGTACGGGCAATGCTGCCAGTGGAATAGGAGCAACAGGAGCTACAGGTCCGACGGGGCCAACCGGATATGGGGTAATGGGGCCTACCGGATTCGATGGCATAGGAAATACAGGGCCTACAGGTATGGGTGCTGGTGGGCCAACTGGGCCAACAAGGGAAAGTGGTCCAAAAGGGATTACGGGAAGAGGGGCCACTGTACTGGGAGCTACCGGTATAACAGGTTTGACCGGAGGCAGAGGGCCAAAAGGCGAAGACTATGTTCCCATTCTATATGCCGGGAATTATACCTACAATGAAGAACCGGCAATAGATATTCCCGGAACCGGAGAATGGGTCACGGTCCAAACCCTTCCGCAGATTGTGGTGGAGCCCGGGCAAAAGATTCTCCTGGAATTTCTCTGTGAGATTCGTTGCGAAATTGATGAAAGCCGTCTTTCTGCCCAGTATATGTTTTCCGATAGTGCATCCAATATAAACCTGCAAGCCGGCAGTATACTTATAGGTTCCGGAAATGGGCTGTATCGATATCCGATGCTGATCAATTGGGTTGATATCATTTCAGATTCTTCAGGTAGGATGTATTCCATTAAAATGATGAGTGGAGATATCCCTTTCACTATTCAGTTCTGGAACTTCAGGGCAACGGTACTAGACAGACCAATATGGTTTTAACATTAACAGTCTGAAGTCACCGACAGCAACAAAGCATGGGGAAGAGCAGCCTTACCTGCTGCTCTTCTTCTGTTTTATACGCTGATCGAGGATTTGAAAATCCTTAAGCCCATTTCTATATCCACTCAGTCCATTACGGGCTATATACAGGTGCAACTGAAACCACAACACACATATACTGATACTCAAATGGATTTCCTTGAGACTATGTGCTGTAGGAGGAGCGGAAGGTTATGTCGTTTATACCCCTTGTCCTGGGGAGTCCGGGTCCAACAGTTCAACTGGCCGCAACGGTGGTAGCAGACTACAATCAACCAGACACGCTGTTTCGGTTCCTCATTCCCTTGAAGGTGTCCACCTGTTTACCGGGAGCAGGGTCAATGCATATGGAATGGGAGCTGTCACGTGACGGTGTTGTCGTGGCGCAGCAGGTATCCCCCGTTGATATTTACGCTTCTGCAGGGAAAGTCCAGCTGCTGAATGAAATTATTGATTTTATCGATCACATTGAAGCAGGCACACATATTTATAAGGTAAAGGCCCAAATTGTTTCTTTTCGAAATATAGCTGCTCACCCTCTTGTCGGAAACCCTCAAGTCCGTATTGAGGAAATACCCGTTGCTGAACCGGTGGCAATAGACGGTGCAGCGCGGTTAACGGATGCAACAGGACCAACGGGTCCAACCGGACCGGCCGGTCCAAAGGGAAGCAGTTATCATCCCCTCCGGTCCGCGGAAAAATTAACCTATCATGTTGAGCCTTCGGTAAAGGTGCCGGCTTATGATGGGACCATAAGATGGACTACTGTGCAAACTCATCCGACACTTCCGGGTTGGCCGGGTCAAACGGTCTTCCAGGAGGTTCTTATGGGAATCCAATTCGAAGGTGGGCCTGAAAGAAGGTTTGAGGTGTATTACCGTATTGTCGACCAGGCTACTAATGAAGTCATCAATTCAGGCAGCCTCAATTGCGGCTGGGGTATTGGGGAAAACCATTATATGATGATGATGAATTGGCTGGACACCGTCACGGAGCCGTCCTACGGAGCTTATACATTCCAGGTCCGAAGCACAACATCTCCCTTTACCGTGCAGCACTGGAGCTTCAGGGCTACTGTATTGGAGGAGATGGCCTGAAAAGCAACTGCTCTAAGACAACCGATGGGCACCGGAAATCTTAGAGCAGGTTTTTTATAAACGGCGTTCATTCGCTACTCCGTACCGCTTCCTCCCAGCTGGGAGCAATCCGCAGGCAATCCTCACCGTCGAGCTGTTCCCCCAGCCAGGTTTCGATATACTCCATGGCGGTGATGGCCTTGAAGCTATGCTTGATGCCCGCTGCAATCTCCAGCACATCACCGCATCCAACAGCTATCACCTGACCGTTCATAAGACATTCGCCGGCTCCGGACAGTATGGCGCAGATCTCCCTGCGGCGCTGGTGGACATGATAGCTGGTGCTCGATCCAGCCAACATCGTAATCTTGCTGGTTAGGCTTTCACCTTCTTGGCTATGACGTGAATAGTCCAGCGTGCGGCGGATGCCCCAACGCTTCTCCTCCATCATAGGCATGCGGTTATTTTTAAGCAGATCCTTGATCCGGCTGGCCTGCTGCTTGCTGGCGACCAGCACACCGTCAGGACCCGCAGCCACAATCACATTGGAGACGTCGATGACATGGATGGGACAGGACAGTTCATTGACCAGATGGGTATTCGTGGAGCTGTTATCCACTTGCCCCAAGCCGGTCACCTTGCTGTTCAAATGCCGGGTGAAGGCGTCCCAGTTGCCCAAGTCATCCCACAGCCCTCCATAGGCGATAGCGGCACAATTGGCCGTGTGCTCTACGACCTCTTGGTCGAAGCTCCGCTCCGGCAGCTCTCCATACAAACGAAGCAGGTCTCCGGCATCAAGGGGAAGGCCCTTGGCCGCCATTAAATCAAGCATGTAGCCTAATTGAAAAGCAAACACACCGCAGTTCCACAATGCCCCCTGGCGGATCAGCTCTGCTGCCACTGGGGCATCAGGCTTCTCTACGAAACGTTCAATCCGGCAAAAGCCCTGATCCTCCGGCGAGGGGCCGGGCACCATGTATCCGAACTGGCTGGATGGCCCGGTAGGAGAGGTGCCGACCAGCACCAGATCGGCTGCAGACCGGGCGAGCACTGCCGGGCAGCTCAGGATCACCTGGAAGAATGAGTGCTCGATGAAGGAATCCACCGGCAATGCCACAACAATTTCCTTCCGGTCTAATTTAAGCTGAGAATGAAAAAAAGCGGCTGCCAGTGCAATCGCCGTGAATGTGCCACGTTTGTGAGGCTCCTCCAGAACAGAGATAGCTCCTCCCGTTTGGCTGCGGGTAATCTCTCCCTGGGTGGCATGAGTAACAATATGGGTGGAGGGG
>JAEWAA010000641.1 GCA_023391955.1 Bacillota bacterium
ACCCTCCACCAAGGACCCGGAGAGCCGCAATGCCTTCGAGCAGTTAGAAAGGCTTATCAAACAAGCCTATAACCACACGTCCATTTATTGCTGGGGCGTCCAGAATGAGATAACCATTGCGGTGGAAACGGAAAATACCCGGCAAACCATTCAGAAGCTGATGAAGGCCGCGAAGGCCTTGGACCCCTTCCGCTATACGGCGCAGGCCAATATCAACGGGGTGGAAAATAGCAGCATCATCAATTCCTACACGGAAGTGGTCGGTTATAACCTTTATTACGGCTGGTACTATGGGGAGATCCCGGACCTGGGTGTGCGGCTGGATGAGTTCCACCGGGACAGACCGGATACACCGGTACTGGTCTCGGAATATGGGGTGGATACCAATCCGCGCTTCCATAGTTATACACCGGAGGTGAAGGATTATACGGAGGAGTATCAGCTGCTGTTCCACCGCAATGCGCTGGAGACCTTCGAAATACGTCCCTTCGTATTGGGCGGTTATGTGTGGAACATGTTCGATTTCGGAAGCGCCAGCCGCAAGGAAGGCGGGGAATCCGGCAAAAACCTGAAGGGGCTTGTATCCATTGACCGTACCCTCCGGAAGGACGCGTTTTACTTGTATAAGGCCTATTGGTCCAAGGAGCCGTTCGTTCATATCACCGGCCGCCGCTTCGTGAACCGGCACCGGGAGAGCAATGATATGACGGTGCTGTCCAATGTAGGCCTGATCCGTCTTTACCTGAACGGCCAATTCCTGTGCGAGCTTGATGGTGCAGAACCTGTGAGGACCATCCGTGATGTGCACCTGACCGAAGGGGACAATCGTGTTCGGGCTGAAGGTGTGGATGCAGCGGGAAAGCTCCACACAGACGAAATCCTGTTGCGCCGCGTAACGGAACCGGACCCTGCTTATATTCATGTGAAGGAAGAGCAAACCGCCCACGTAGTGAACTGGTTTGAACGGTTTGATCTGTCCGGTGAGGAAGAGATTACGTTGAAGGAAGGGTATTACTCCACCTTCGATACCATTGAGGACTTATACAGCAATGACGCGGCCAAAGCCGTTTTCCTGAAGTATTTTGGGCATGTGACAGGCCATCCGTTTTTTGAGGTGACCATGGGAGTGATGTCCATCGAGAAGATGGCCCAGCTGGAATTTTATCATATCCCCCCGGAATTATTGCCTGTGATCAATAAGGAATTGAATGTTATCCGCAAATAACAGGACGGTCGGCAAAGTGCAAATGGGAAGTCGGTAGAACGGTAGTGGGGGAGGGCGGATTTTTATAGGATAAAGATACAACAAGAACATGCCCTCACTTAGGGGAGGAAAGGGGAACGTGCCGTATGACGAAATCTGCGACAGGCAAAAACGTGAAGAGAATCTGGAAATACAGCCCGCTTTATCTCATGATGCTGCCTGGAGTTGTGTATTTGCTGATTAACAGCTATCTGCCGATGTTTGGCTTGGTGATTGCGTTTAAGGACATTAATTTTACGAAGGGGATCTGGAAAAGTGATTGGGTGGGGCTGCAGAATTTCAAGTTCCTGTTCCAAACCTCGGATGCGTTTATCATTACCCGAAATACACTGCTGTACAACATTGCGTTTATCCTGATCGGACTGGTGGTTGCCGTAGGCTTCGCCATCCTCCTGAATGAAGTGAAGAGCAAGATTGCCTCCCGTCTTTATCAGAGCATTATTATCCTTCCTTTCCTGATCTCCATGGTTCTGGTCAGTTACCTGGTATTCTCCATGCTGAGCATTGAAAGCGGCTTTATGAACAAGACCGTTCTGCCGGGGTTGGGGATCGAGCCTATCTCGTGGTATAACGAGCCGAAATATTGGCCCTTCATTCTCACCATGGTGCAGGTTTGGAAAGGCGCAGGTTATGCTTGCATCATCTACCTTGCCGCCATCATCGGGATTGATCCGGAGTATTACGAAGCGGCCACCCTGGACGGCGCGTCCAAGTGGCAGCAGATCCGCAAGATTACGCTTCCTCTGATCTCTCCTGTTATTACCATGCTGACCCTGCTGCAGATCGGGCGGATTTTCTACTCCGACTTCGGATTGTTCTACCAGGTTCCTATGAACGCAGGGGCGCTCTTCAGCACCACGAACGTTATTGACACCTATGTGTTCCGCGGGCTGCTCCAGCTGGGCAACATTGGCATGTCCTCCGCCGCAGGCTTCTATCAATCTCTGGTAGGTTTTATGCTGGTGATGATCTCGAACTTCGTGGTGCGCAAAATCAATAAAGAAAATGCATTGTTCTAAGGGGGATGACCATGAATAAAGAAAATAAAGCCTGGCAATGGGCGGCTCATATCATCATGTCTCTGTTCTCCCTGAGCTGTCTGCTTCCCTTTCTGCTCCTCATTATGTCCTCCGTGACGGAAGAAAAGTCGATTCTGCGCAACGGGTATTCCTTCTTTCCCAAGGATTTCAGCCTGTTGGCTTACCGGTACCTGTGGGAGCAATCCTCCCTGATTTTCAATGCGTACGGGATCACCGTATTCATTACCGTGGTAGGTACAACCGCAAGCCTGCTCCTCACCTCCCTGCTGGCTTATCCGTTGTCCCGGAGGGATCTGCCGGGCGGTACCTTCTTTGCCTTTCTGCTGTTCTTCACCCTGCTGTTCAACGGCGGTCTGGTTCCCACTTACCTGGTGTATACGCAGATTTTTCATATCAAAAATACCATATGGGCGCTGATCATCCCCGGTCTCTTGATGAACGGCTTTAATGCCATGCTCATGAGGACGTTCTTCCGGACCACCATTCCTGTGCCCGTGCTGGAATCGGCCAGTATGGACGGGGCGGGGGAGTTCAAAATGTATTACAAAATCGTGCTGCCCTTGTCTCTGCCCATCCTGGCTACTGTCGGCCTGTTCCAGGGCCTGGCCTATTGGAATGATTGGAATAACGGCCTGATCTATGTAACCAATCCGAAGCTGTTCAGCCTGCAAAATGTACTGAACCGGATTATGAGTGACATTCAGTTCCTCGCCAGCAATGGCGATTTAAGCGCAAGTGCCGGCGCGAAGGTGGCGGAGCTGCCAAGCGAAACCTTCCGGATGGCCATCGCGGTGATTGCGGTGATTCCAATTCTAGTGGCGTATCCCTTCTTCCAGAAGTATTTTGTCAAAGGAATGACCATCGGGGCGGTTAAGGGGTAAGTCAATGGCCAAGTAAGCATATTACCATTTGGAGGGGCGACTTATGAACACGGATATTCAAAACCTGATTGCACAGATGACGCTGGAGGAAAAAGCGGGTTTATGCTCGGGGCTGGATTTTTGGCACCTGAAGGGTGTGGAACGGCTGGGGATACCAAGCATCATGGTCACGGACGGTCCCCACGGGCTGCGCAAGCAATCCAGCTCCGCCGACCATCTGGGCCTCCATAACAGCGTACCCGCCACCTGTTTTCCGTCCGCTGCGGGAATGGCCGCTTCCTGGAACCGGGAGCTGATCCGGCAGGTGGGAGAGGCATTGGGCAGGGAGTGCCAGGCAGAGCAGGTGGCGGTCCTCTTGGGACCCGGCACCAATATTAAACGGTCGCCCCTGTGCGGCCGGAACTTCGAGTATTTTTCGGAGGATCCGTATCTGTCGTCTGAGATGGCGGCCCATCATATTGCCGGAGTCCAAAGCCAGGGAGTCGGCACCTCACTGAAGCATTTTGCCGCCAATAACCAGGAGCACCGCCGGATGTCGGTGGACGCTGTTGTGGACGAAAGAACGCTGCGGGAGATTTACCTGGCCGCCTTCGAGGGTGCGGTGAAGCAGTCCCAGCCTTGGACGGTGATGTGCTCATACAACAAAGTGAATGGCGAATATGCCTCGGAGAATGAGACGCTTCTCACTAAGATTCTCCGGGAGGAATGGGGCTTTGAGGGTTTTGTGGTATCGGACTGGGGAGCGGTGAATGACCGGGTGAAGGGACTGGCTGCGGGACTGGAGCTGGAAATGCCGGCCAGCGGCGGTACCAACGATGCGAAACTTGTGGAGGCCGTCCGAAACGGCAGCCTGTCCGAGCAGGTGCTGAACCGGGCGGTAGAGCGGGTGTTCCGTATCATCTTCATGACGGTGGAGCAGCGGAAGGAGGGGGCCGTATTCGATCTGGCGGCCCATCATGCTTTGGCCCGGACTGCCGCACAAGAGAGTATGGTGCTGCTGAAGAACCAGGACGGTTTGCTACCGCTGCCCAAAGCAGGCACCATTGCCGTTATCGGCGAGTTCGCCGAGAAACCCCGATACCAAGGAGGCGGCAGCTCTCACGTGAACCCGACCCGGCTGGACGCAGCGCTGCCCGAAATCCGGGCTGTTGCCGGAGGGGCAGACATTCTTTATGCAGCGGGTTTCCGCATGGACAGTGACATCATCGATGAGGGGCTGATCCAGGAGGCCCGGACCACCGCTGCTCAAGCGGATGCTGCTGTTCTGTTCTTGGGACTGCCGGACCGCTACGAATCCGAAGGTTATGACCGCACCCATATGTCGCTTCCCTCCAA
Source organism: Bacillota bacterium (assembly GCA_023391955.1). Taxonomy (GTDB): domain Bacteria; phylum Bacillota; class Bacilli; order Paenibacillales; family NBRC-103111; genus Paenibacillus_AR. The sequence goes on from JAEWAA010000641.1 coordinate 4,521, forward strand.
CCAGCTTGCTCTTTTGGAGGCGGTAGCAGAGGTTCAGCCAAAGCTTGTTGTTGTCCTGAGCAACGGCTCACCGGTGGAGATGCCGTGGATCGGCAAGGTGAAGGCTGTGTTGGAGGGTTATCTGGGCGGACAGGCGGGAGGCGGTGCAGCCGCAGACCTTCTTTTCGGCGATGCCAACCCCAGCGGGAAGCTGGCGGAGACCTTCCCTGTGAGGGTGCAGGATAATCCGTCGTATCTGTTCTTCCCTGGTGAGGGGGATGTGGCGGAATACCGCGAGGGGATTTTTGTAGGGTACCGCTATTATGATGCCAAGGAGCTTGAGCCGCTGTTTCCCTTTGGCCACGGACTCAGCTATACGTCCTTCGCCTACAGCCAGTTGCGCACCGACAAAACACGGATTACGGATAACGAAACCGTGCTGGTTTCGGTGGAGGTGACCAATACCGGGAGCAGGGCGGGCAAGGAAACCGTCCAGCTGTATGTAAGCGATACGGAGAGCTCGGTGATCCGTCCCCGCAAGGAGCTGAAGGCGTTCCGGAAGATAGAGCTCCAGCCGGGAGAAACCCAAACCGTCACCTTCGAGCTGGATAAACGGGCCTTTGCCTTTTATCATACGGGACTTGGCGATTGGGTTGCGGAAACAGGGGAGTATGAGCTGTTGGCAGGCAGATCCTCCCGGGATATTGTTGTGCATACCGTAATCCATGTGGAATCCACGTCGGTGGTCCGGCGAGTCTATCACCGCAACACTCTGCTGGGAGACTTGTACGGTGATCCGCAAACCTTTGAAGTGGCCAAGCGTCTGATGGAGGCTACCGGCCTGCTCAGCGAGGGTGCGGGAGAGGACGATGAGCTGATGATGGCCATCATGAAATACCTGCCGCTCCGCGGAGCGGTGGCCTTCAGCCAAGGGAAGCTGACAGACCAGGAGCTGGAGGATATTCTGAAGCAGTTGAACGGGCAGGACGCACCAACCCCATAATGTATAGAATGCCGCTCTGATTACAATCAGGGCGGCATTTTGCTGTTATTGGTTGCGGAACTGGTTCGGAGAAAGGCCAACATGCTTTTTGAACACCTTGTAGAAATATTTCTCATCCTCAAAGCCGACCTTGCCGGCAATCTCGGCAATTCGCAGGTCAGGGTTGTGGAGCATGATTTTGGCTTTTTCCATTCTCATTTTGGTCAAATAATCAGGGATGGTTTCCCCATACTCCAGCTTAAACAGCCGGGAGATATAACCCTTGCTCAGGAAAAAATTGGATGACAAGCTTTGCAGAGAAATATTTTCTTCACAGCTGTTTTGCAGATAAGCGGCAATGTGATGAGCGATGCTGCGGTATTCCATATTCTGTTTTTTGGCGGATTGGATAATGCGGATCAGGTCGCTGCAGCACTGCCCGGACCATTCCATCAGGGAGAATTCGCCGCAATGCTCATCAGGCGGAGGCATGCGCAGGGTCAGAACCGAATCCGGGATCTCCATATATTTCTCCAGCAGCCACCGTTTCAGGAGAAGCTTGAATTCAAGTGTCCATTCCTCCAGCATCCGGTAAGAGAGGTAACCGGAGGTTTTCAGATGCGCCACCCATTGCTGGAACACCTGCCGGATCTGGCCTTCATTCTCCGAATCAACGGCGGCCCTCATAGCCGCCTCGAAGGCGAAAAAATTCGGGGGTTTATGTCCAACGCCTCCTGAGTCTGCCTCCGGGTTCCCCTCCGCACGAATGAACGCTGGAGGGGAGGCGAGCAGATTGCGCTCACGGAGCAGGTTCTTGACCTGTTGCTTCAACAAATGGATTCCGGATGGGAAGAGGCCGCGGCGGCTACAGGCAATGAGGCAGCATGTCCCCAGAACAAGCTCCATGCCGCTGTGGATGGAGTCCAGTATTTCCTCCTCCGCTCTGTCGGAGGCGCCCGACACGATGATGTATACCGATGATGGCTCCTGGACGGATTGGAAGACAAACCCCAGGCCGTCCGGGAGAATCTCCGCACAAATATTCATGATCGTATACGGCAGAAGGCCGGGATTAGCCGCATATTTGGTGCGGACCGTTTCGTGGATGGCGGTTGTATCCAGCAGGATCAATCTGCAGGCCGTCTCCGGTTCGGTCCCACCGAATTCCTGCTTTATATCGCGGACAAGGGAAGGTGAGGGTTCGGAATCCAGTATAGAGGACAGCAGATTGGTTCTGTAAATAGAGCTGAAGGCGCTGAACCTCAGATTCCGCTGATTGGCTTCCAGCTCCATAGCCCGGTCCTCCTGGATGGACTTGACGGCCCTGCGGATGGTGTCCTCCATCTGGGAAGCGACGATGGGCTTCAGAATATAGTCCATTCCCCCAAACTTCATCGTTTCCCGGACCAGCTGCATATTGCTGTAGCCGCTGATGACAATCACCCGAATCCCGGGATGGTGCTCGGTTATCCAGGTCATCAGGCCGATTCCGTCCTTCATGGGCATCATCATATCCGTGATCACCAGGTCGGGTTTATCCTTGCCGATCAGTTCAATGGCCTCATCGCCGTTGGAGGCCTCCTGGATGGTATGGAAGCCGAAGGCTTCCCAGTCCATCAACAACCGCACGGCTCTTCTTACCTTGCGCTCATCATCTACGATCAAAAGCTTCATACGGATTCTCCTTTCCGGTAACAGGGATGAGCAGGGTGACTTGAAAGCCGGAAGGAGCATAATGCTCCAGGCGGACGGCTACGCCTTCCCCGAAGAACAGCCGCAATCTGCCTGTGACATTCATCAAACCGATATTCTGCTTCATCCCGATTTGCGGAGCCATATCTTGCTCCAGCAGGCTCTGCAGCTCCTGGCGCTTCATTTCGGACAAACCCTTGCCGGTGTCTGCCACCGAAAGAACCAGCCGCTGGTCCTCCTTGCAGCAGATGATTCGAATCACACCCGGAATACCGTCGCCCAGATGTCCGTGCTTGAAGCAATTCTCCACCAGCGGCTGCAGAATCATCTTCGGTACCGTTACATCAAGCGCAGCCTCATCCAGCTCATAGCGGACCTGCAGATGATCCTCGAACCGGTGCTCCTGCAGCAGCAGGTAGTTGGCAATATGCTCGATTTCCTTGCGGAGCGGGACAGCATTCTCCTCCAGATCCATGTGATATTGCATCATCTGACCC
>JAEWAA010000644.1 GCA_023391955.1 Bacillota bacterium
GATGGAGCCGCCGCCGATCCCTACCTTAATAAAATCTGCTCCGGCCTCCGCCAGATAAAGAAACCCCTCCCGGTCCACCACGTTCCCCGCTCCTACCTTGACCCGTTCGCCGAAGGTGTCCTTCAGATAACGGATGGTTTCCGCCTGCCATTCCGAATAACCGTCTGATGAATCGATGCAGAACACACCCGCTCCAGCTTCGATCAGGGCCGGGATCCGTTCCTTGTAATCCCGGGTGTTGATGCCTGCACCCACGATCAGCTGCTTGTTGCTGTCATGAAGCTCCAGAGGATGCTCCTTCAAACTGTCATGGTCCTTGCGGAACACCAGGTGCAAGAGCCGGTCATCCTTGTCAACCACGGGCAGGCAATTGAGCTTGTGCTGCCAAATGAGCTCATTAGCTTCGGCCAGCGATACGCCCTCCATAGCCACCACTAAGGACTGGCGGGGGGTCATAAATCCAGCAATCGGCTCGCTATCCGGCATCTGGTTTTCCCGGTAATCCCGGCTGGTGACGATACCCATCAGCTTTCCGTTGGATTGACCGTTATCCGTAATGGCAATGGTGGAATGCCCGGTTCTCGCCTTCAGCTGCAGCACATCTCCCAGGTTATGCTCCGGAGTGAGGTTGGAATCGCTGTCCACAAAACCGGCCTTATACTTCTTCACCTTGCGGATCATGTCGGCTTGCTCGGCAATAGACTGGGACCCGTAGATAAAGGAAATACCGCCGCAGCCGGCCAGTGCAATAGCGAGATTATGGTCGGACACCGACTGCATAATAGCTGAGGTCATGGGCAGGTTCATCTGCAGGGCAGGGGTTTCCCCTTTGCGGAAGCGGGTTACCGGGGTGCTCAGCTGCACATTGTCGGGAATGCAGGCTTTGGTGGTCAAATTGGGAATCAGCAGATATTCGCTGAAGGTTCTGGACGGCTGATCATAATAAAATGCCATAGCTTCACCTCCTATAAAATGGCCCCAAAAGCACTTGGAATCCGCTTCGGAGCAAGACGTCACTTTTGGGGGATTCCTTACACATGTCCCAGGCAGCGCACCGGAACCCCCAGATCCTGCTCCAGCTTCAGGTAATGGGCGCCTTTGGCCAGGATGGCCTGAACCCCCACCAACGTTACTCCCATCAGCTTCAATTGGGCGGCGATACAACGGATGGTGGCACCGGAGCTGATGACATCATCCACGAGAAGCACCCGATCCCCTTCCTTGAACCCATCGAAACAAATAAAATTTTCATTATAAGCCGTTTCCCGGCGGATGCAAATTTGAAAATCCTCATACAATTCCGTACTCAGCCGCAGGATATTGACGGGTTTATGGAGCTTGCAGGCGGCAAGCATTCCCCAGGTGTGCCCGCCGGGCTCCGGCGACACGATGTAATCGAAGGCAGGGAAATCCGTAGTAATACCGGCAACCAGGTAGTCGGTCAGCTCCAGCATCAGCTCCGGCTCCAGATAGGTACCCCGCTCCCCGAAGGCATACAGCTTGAACGGATAAACCGTAGCGCTGTCCTTTTGGATATGCACCGTTTTGGCAGCGTGGATGGAATGGGACAGTCTTGCGGGCATTTGACTCATACTGCTCACTCCCTCAAAAATGATTGGATGGATGCCAATGAGCCCCGAGGAGCAGGAGGAGGACAACCGGAGGGAACCGTCTCTTTTTTGGGCAAAAGGGACGGGCCATCTGCCGCCGCAACGGGCATACAGATCTGTCCGGTTACACTCCTCCTGTAGCCTGGGGCAATTTACGGTTGCCTGTAGAAACGCCCGTTCCACATTAACGGGCTTATACAAGAATGGAGACAACTATATGTTAGGTTATGTCACACAAATTTCTTTTTTAGTATCCTAACATCCTTGAAAATCAATGTCAATAGATATTAGCATGGCACTTTCATCTTTAAAAAGTAGGCTTTGCTTCGTATTGACAGCATATCAGCTGCGGTTTATCATTAGTCTCAAATAATACGTTATATAACCTGACATCACCTAAGCCGAGGACGGAGTGATGAATATGAGCGTAACGGAGCCTGATGTAAATGCTGTGCTGCCCCTTCCCCGGGACTGTACCTTTACCGAACATGATTGGCGGGTGCTTGCCCGCTACTGGTATCCTGTTGCCATCGCCGACGAAGTGAAGGACGCTCCTGTAGCCGCCAAGCTGCTGGATGTAAGCTTAGTCGTCTACCGCAGCAGCGCCGGTAAGGCTGTTGTGGCCCGGGATCTGTGCTTTCATCGCGGTGCCCCGTTGAGCAAGGGCTGGATGGAGAACGGTGAAATTGTTTGCCCGTACCATGGCTTCAAATATAATTGCGAAGGCGCCTGCACATCGGTGCCTGCACACCCCAACAGCAAAATTTCCCCCAGGCTGAAGCTGGCCATGTACCCTGCGGTGGAGCGGTTCGGTCTGATTTGGACCTGCTTGGCAGGAGGGGAGCTCCAGCTGCCTGACTTCCCGGGCTGGGATGATCCGGATTTTATTCGGATTTTACCCCCAAGCTTCGATATCGCCGGTTCGGCTGGGCGCCAAATGGAAGGGTTTCTGGATGTATCCCATTTCGCTTATGTGCATACGGAGAGCTTCGGGGACCCCAATAATACCGAGGTGCCGCAGTATAAGGTGAGAAGGGAAGGGACGGAGCTCTTCGCCGATTATGTCAGCACCGTCAGCAATTACGGAAAAGGACAGAACATCCCTGTTCCGGAGGGGTTCCTGTGGCTGCGTGCCTTCCGGGTATTCCCGCCCTTCGCCGCTTCGCTAACGGTCCATTTTCCCCATGAGGGCAAGCTCATGATTCTGAACTGTGCCTCTCCTGTCTCCGCCCGGTATACCCGGCTGTTCTGTCCCATTGCCCGCAACTTCGATAAGGACGCGCCGGTGGAGGATGCCATCCGCTTTAATCTTCAGGTGTTTTCGGAGGACCGGGAGATGGTGGAGGCCCAGAAGCCGGAGGATCTGCCTCTGGATTTGCTGGAGGAGGTCCACATTCCTGCGGACCGCACCTCTATCGCCTACCGCCAGCTGTTATCTGAGCTGGGATTGGGACGCAGCTATACCTCATAAGGCAAGGTTATTTTCAGATGCCGGACACTTATCCATATGTTGTTTGCCGCTCGCAGTGTAGAGCGGCTTTTTTGCCGGGTCAGATGCACATGGACGGTGCCGGTTTTTAGTTTGTGGGACGATATGGCGTCGGTGATCGCAGTTAAATGGTTATGTATGGTTTCAGTTTGCGCAGAAGAAGAGCGGCGGCCCGGAATGTAACGGAACTCAGCGACTCTTAAACGCGATATTTTGCTTATTTTCCAAATTAACGGAACTCAGCGACCGTTAGAATCCGAGAACGTTCCGTAAAAGCCGTTTTTGGCAGGTCGGAAACGTCTAAGAGCGTTTAAGTTCCGTTAGAATTTGCGTAAGCGCTTTCTTTTCGTTTAAGCGTCGCTGAGTTCCGTTAGCCCAAATTGGTATCCCCCCGCAC
>JAEWAA010000652.1 GCA_023391955.1 Bacillota bacterium
CAACCGGGTACTGGCGGTTTGCTGCGCCTGAAGCTGGTCGTAAGCGCTCAAGGTGGTATCGGAGATATTGCGCAGCGACTTCATGAAATCCTGGTCAGTCAGCATTTGCATGGTAATGTCTTCGTACACCTTCAAGGCCTGCTCGGTATTGCTGCCGGCTAATGTAATGGTCTTCTCCGTAGCCTGGGCGACCTTATCCTTAATAATCGCTTTGGACTGCATGTATGAAAAAAGACCCACCGCCAGCACCAGAAGCACAATACAGGAAAAGAAAATTAAAAAAAGCTTGACGCTGACCGATCTTGCCGGGTTCATGGATATTTGAGTATTGGTGCTGCTCGAGTAAGAATCCCCCACCCCATCCTTTGTAAGCGTTCTCCGTCCCTGCTTTAACCGATCGACAAGTCCTCTGGGGTCAGGCAGTTGAATTTTCAATGAATCCACCATCCTATGTATTCTGTCTTATTCTTGTCTCATTACATTCTTCGACAAATCTATAGGAAATCCTTTATAGTTTTTTTACAAAAAATTAAAACCTCCAATTAAAAATAATTTGGAGGTTTTTACAATTGACTGGAATTGATCCCCATGTTTATGGAAATGGACTGCTCTTTACATCTTCCGTTTGCGCATCATATCGTAAGGCTTGACGGGCTGCTCCACCTTCATGCGGACATGCTGCAGCGGATGGCGGGCGGCGTCCAGTGACATACCGTCCATATCTGTCAGAGCCTCCACCTTCTGGGTGAAGAATCTTCCCTCTGTCCCAAAGAACTCCACTTCCTGCCCGGGTTTAAAATGGTTCCGCTGCTCTACGACCGCGCTGCGGCTGTCGGGATCATAATCCACCACCAGTCCCGCAAAATCGTAGTCGATCATTTTTTCCTCGGGACCGTAGATATGGTCCTCATGGCCCGGCTCATCAAAGAAAAAGCCCGTGTTCAGCGGCCGGTTGGCTGCCTTGTGAATTTCATTCAGCCATTCCTGGCGAAGCGTGTAGCCCAAAGGATCGGCCATATAGGCATCCAAGGCTTGCCGGTACGCATTCACCACCGTGGCCACATAATGGATGCTCTTCATCCGCCCTTCAATCTTGAAGCTGTCCACACCGGATTCCACCAGCTCCGGGATATGCCCGATCATACACAGATCCTTGGCCCCCATAGTAAACTGGTGCTCCTCCGGACCCGCCACCGCTACTCCGCCGCCTTCCTCCTCCGCACCGGCAAACAGATCGTACTTCCAGCGGCAGGACTGGCAGCAGCCCCCGCGGTTGGAGTCCCTGTCGGTAAAGTGTTTGGACAGCACACAGCGTCCGGACCAGGAGCTGCACATGGCCCCGTGGATAAACGCCTCGATCTCAATATCCACCTTTTGCTTGATCTCCACGATCTCTTCCAGGCCAGCCTCACGGGCCAGCACCACCCGGTCCACGCCTTCGTCCTTCCAGAACTTCACCGTTCTCCAGTTCATGGTGGACTGCTGGGTAGACAGATGGAGCTCCAGCTTGGGAGCGGCTTTTTTGCAGGTTTCAATAATAGCCGGGTCGGCCACGATAATGGCAGCTACTCCCGCTTCCTGTAAATTGGCCAGATAATCCTCCAAGCCGGGGATGTCTTCGTTATGGGCAAAAATATTGGCGGCTACATAGATTTTGGCTCCATACCGGGAGGCAAAGTCCACCCCCTGGCGCATTTCCTCAAAGCTGAAATTGTCGGCGCCGGAACGCAGGCCGTATTTCTGCCCGCCGATGTATACCGCATCCGCTCCGTAGCGGACAGCAAACTTCAGCTTCTCCAGGCTGCCGGCAGGCGCCAGAAGCTCAGGCTTGGCCAGCTTGCGGGTATGCTGCTGTCTGACTATAGATGCTGTTTGTTCCATGCGGTTCTCGCCTGCCTTTATCATAGTATGGCGGTCCATATCAATAGACCTGCTCCTTAAAGTAAAAACCGTAGGTTAGGGGACGGTCCGTAGGCTGCAGACGGAGCAGCGGCTCCATCCACTCCTCGCGGTAGCTGTAGCCAACCGGGTCCGCCGCGTATGCGTCAATAGCCTGGCGGTACGCCTGCAGCGCCGCCGCGTTGTATGCGGCCGGCTTCATCAGGCTCTCCACCTTCATACTGTCGATCCCCGCGGCAAAAAGATCCTCCAGCGCGTCCAGCATACACAGGTCGTCCCCGCTCATGATATGGGTACCCGCTTCATCCTCGTAGATGGGATAACGCTCGTCCTGGCGCTCCTCCTCGATGAGATAAAGCCCCCGTTCCATTCCGAAGCCGCCCGGGGCCTCTTGTGCGCCGCGGTGCTCCATGTAGCTTTTGACCATCAGGCGTTTGGAGTGGAAGATATTCGTCACCCCGTGCACCTGCACCTGGATCTCTGCCTTGCAGAGTTTCTTGAATTCCAGCACCTGCTCCATATTCAGCTCCCGGGCCAGAACCGTCCGGACAGCTCCACGGTCCGCCCAGTAATTCGCCGTCATATAATTGGTGGCGGTCATCTCGGGGTTCCAGTGAAGGGGGAGATGCGAAACCCCGGCCTCCTTGGCAGCGGACAACAGGGAGGGATCGCCGAATACCACGGCGTCCGCTCCCGCCTCTGCTATTTTCTCCAGGTAACCGGGAAGAGCGTCCGCCCCTGCATTGTCAAAAATCCGGTTGGCGACCACATAGGCCTTCAACCCGCTGCCATGAGCGGTTTGGACAGCCTCCTGCAGCATTGCCGCGGGGATATTCCCGGGCAGCCTTGCGCCGAAGCGGTGCTCGCCGATCTGAACCGCATCCGCTCCGGCTTTGGCGTAAAGCCGGATATCCTCCAGGGAGCCGGCGGCTGTAAGCAGTTCCGTACGTTTCATCTCTGAAGCCCACTCCTTCTTGAACGGCCTGCCTCTATTTCTACTGTTTGCTGGCCGCGTTGTTTTTCTTATGCTCCTCGAAGGTTTCGGCAAACAGGTGGCGCCCGCTTCCGTCCTTTTTGGTGACGTAGAACAGATATTTCGTTTCCTCTGGATACAGAGCCGCCTTAATGGATAACAACCCCGGGCTGGCAATGGGGCCGGGAGGAAGACCGGGATTCAAATACGTATTATACGGGCTTTGTGTCTGGAGGTCCTTCTCAAACAAACGCTCCTTTTGCTTATCGAACAGGTACTGCACGGTGGCATCGATTTGCAGAGGCATTTTCTGCTTCAGCCTGTTGTAAATGACCCCGGCCACCAATGGCCGCTCCTCGTCTACGGCTACCTCACGCTCTACCAGGGAGGCGACGGTCAGAATGCCGTGAAGATCCAGTCCCAGCTTGTCCATCTGCGCTTCCCAGCCCTGCGGCAGCGACTTTTGCTTCCTGTCCCATTCGGAGAGCAGCCGTTCCAGAATAGCCTGCTCCGTGCTTTTCTTCTTCATTTCATAGGTTTCAGGAAACAGGTATCCCTCCAGCCTGTAGCGGAGCTGGGCGTTGTCCGGGATGCTCTTAACCCAGGGCTGCGTCCACTTGGCGGCATCAGCCGCCAAAGCAAGGAAGGATTCCTTGTTGACGATACCGTCGGCTGCCAGCTTGTCGGCAATCTGCAGCACCGTGTACCCCTCGGGAATGGTAAACCGGATCATTTCCTCCTTAATGACATCCCCGCGGTTCAGCTTGTCGGTGATCTCCGCCAGGGTCATGCCTGGAGCCAGCTGGTAATCCCCGGCCTGGAAGCGGCCGCCTTCCTGCTTGTACTTCAGATAGGCAGAGAAAATCATGCCGCTTCGGATAATGCCTTGGTCCTCCAGCAGCTTTGCGATGCCGGCCGAACCCGTTCCGGACGGGATCGACACCTCTACCGGCTCTCCTTGCGCCATGGGCTGAAGGGAGCGGTATACATAATAACCGGCGCCACCTGCGGCCGCCGCACCTAACAGAAAGATAATCAGCAAAATCAGCAGGAGGGTTTTCCATCCGCTTCTTTTTTTCGGGTTTTGCTCAAGTGCCTCAGCCATCAAAGCCCGGTTTCCCCCTCTATCTGGATC
>JAEWAA010000046.1 GCA_023391955.1 Bacillota bacterium
ATCCTGGGTGGGTCCCAGTCCGCCTGTACAGATCACCAGATCAGCCCGCTTCGAGGCAATGTCCAGCGCCTCCACCAGCCGCTCTTCGTTATCGCCCACTACCGTCTGGAAGTACGTATCAATGCCGATGGAGGCGCATTCCGCCGCCAAAAACTGGGCGTTGGTATTCACAATCTGCCCCAGCAAAAGCTCCGTGCCCACTGCAATAATTTCCGCTTTCATAGAAGACACCTCCACGAATAAATGAACCGTCATACGCGAAAGGCCTTCCCATAGAGGAAAGCCTTTCTGCATGGGCCTTGGCAATAGGCCCTTATGTATGAACGTTTATCACATGCTTGTTCTTGAGCAAATAATCCACGCCGGAGTAAATGGTAATCAATGCCGCTACCCAGCTGGCCCAATAATCGAAATCGAAATTCAGGAAGTGGAACGGGAAATTATTCAGCAGGAGTGCGATGATCGCCGTGATCTGAGTGGCTGTTTTCCATTTACCCCACTTGCTCGCGGCCAAAACAATCCCCTCCAAGAGGGCAATCTGGCGCAGGCCTGTAACGGCGAACTCCCGGCTGATGATCACGATGACAATAAACGCGCCCACCTTATCCATTTCCACCAGAGAGACCAGCACTGCCGTCACCAGCAGCTTGTCGGCCAGCGGGTCAAGAAGCTTGCCCAAATTCGTGACAAGCTTCCGCTTTCTGGCAATGTAGCCATCCAGACTATCCGTGCTGGCGGCAATAATGAAGATCAGCGCCGCGATCACCTGGTTGTAGGAAATAACGAAATTACCGATAACCAGATTGGGCAAAGGCATCTTCACCAGCAAAAAAAACATGATTAACGGAACCAGAAAAATCCGGGCCATGGTGATGCGGTTGGCCAAATTCATGCGATCGCCTCCCCGGCAAGGTCGAACTCAAAGGAATGGGTCACTTTCACCTTCACGATATCGCCGATATTGCCCTTGTAGCCGGAAACGAACACTTCGCCGTCGATTTCCGGGGCGTCATACTGCGAACGTCCTACATAGACGTCGTTGCGGCCGTCATAACGCTCCAGCAGCACCTCCAGCTCCTCGCCGACCCGCCCGCCGTTCCGGCTGTTGGAAATCTGCCGCTGAAGCTCCATCAGCTCATTGGCGCGGGCTTCCTTCAGCTCCTCCGGAATCTGGTCCGGAAGCCGTGCTGCGGGTGTGTCCTGCTCCTGGGAGTAGGTAAATACACCCAGCTTGTCGAATTGGATTTCCTCCACAAACTGCTTCAGCTTGTCGAAGTCCTCCTCGGTTTCTCCAGGGAACCCGACAATAAGCGAAGTGCGCAGCGCAACTCCCGGAATCCGGCTGCGGATCTTCTGGAGAAGCTCCCGCGTATCCCGTCCTCTGCCCGGACGCCGCATCCGCTTAAGAATGGAATCCTCGCTATGCTGCAAAGGCATATCCACATATTTGCATATCTTGGGGTTGTTGGCAATCACATCAATCAGCTCGTCCGTAAAAAATCCCGGATACGCATAGTGCAGCCGCACCCAATCCACCCCGGGAACCAGGGTCAGCTTCTCCATCAGCTCAGGCAAAGCAAACTTCTCATACAGATCCATGCCGTAATTGGTGGAATCCTGTGCGATCAGGCTGATCTCCCGGACTCCCTGGGAAGCCAGATTGGCTGCCTCCGCCACGATGGATTCCATAGAACGACTGCGGAACTTGCCGCGCATAATGGGAATGCTGCAGAAGGTACAGGCGTTATCGCAGCCCTCGGCAATCTTGATATGGGCCGAATAACGGGGCCCTGTCACCTTGCGGGGCAGTACCGCATCATAGTTAAAAACCGGGTTCCCCACATAGCTGGGTTTCGCACCGGCCAACGCCTCATCGATAATATCGGTAATCTTGTCAAAATCCCCGGTGCCGACAATGCCGTCGATCTCGGGCATCTCCTGCATCAATTCATCCTTGTAGCGCTGAGTCAGACAGCCGGAAACGATGAGCGCCTTCAGGGAGGCGGTTTCCTTCAGCTCGGCCAGGTCCAGAATGGTATTCACCGATTCTTCCTTCGCCGCATCAATAAAGCCGCATGTATTCACAATGATAACTGTCGCTTCTTCACGATCCTCAACAAGGGTGTACCCGCGTTCATGAATCAACCCGGACATAATCTCCGAATCTACGAGATTCTTGTCACATCCAAGGGTAACAACCTTGATTTTCTCAGACATCCCTGCAATCCCCCAATAGTAATCTAAAAATTGCTTATCCAAAGGCCCACGCCGCTTTGTCGCCGGCACAGGGCTCCTATCCCCAAAAAGTATAATACAACGAAAAGGTGGTGTCAAAAATGCAAAGAGCCCCACAATGTGGAGCCGGGGGGTGCCGCAGCACTTAGCGGAAGTTAAGAAACTGCAGCTCGATGGGCAGGTCAGCCTCTCTTAAGAGAGAAATCACCCGCTGGAGGTCGTCGCGGCTTTTGCCGGTAACACGGATTTGATCGCCTTGGATTTGGGTCTGTACCTTCAGCTTGGTATCCTTGATAAGGGTATTAATCTTCTTCGCGATCTCTTGGGAAATCCCTTGCTGCAGCTTGATCTTCTGGCGGACGGTAGCCCCGGAGGCCGGCTCCACCTTGCCGTATTCCAGGTTCTTGATGGAAATTCCCCGTTTAGTCAGCTTCGATTGAAGAATATCCAACACATTCTGAAGCTTGAATTCATCGTCGGAAACAAGGGCAATCTCTTCTTTTTCCAACGCGATGCTGGATTTGCTGTTCTTAAAATCAAACCGGGTGTCAATTTCCTTCTGCGCCTGGTTAATGGCATTATTGACTTCCTGCATATCCACCTTGGATACAATATCGAACGAATTATCTGCTGCCATACGTAAAACACGTCCCTTCTTTCACCGGAAAATAGTTTGGGGAAAAACTTCAAACTTCAACTAGTAGTTAAGTATAGCAATAATTGGAGACAAAGAAAAGGCATCCCCGTTGGCGGAAATGCCTCACCCAATCACCGATCATTTATTTATTCCTTGCCGGCTCCCGGAACATATCCAGAATCCCCAAAACAATATGGGCGAGACCAAAGCCGAAGATGCCGTATCCCCAAGCATCAGGTGTCAGGTACCAGCCCAGCAGGCTCACCACAATGCCAAGCCCGGTTACAATCCAGCTCACTGTCATTGCGCATCATGCCTCACTTTTAGTGAAATGTGTCACCAGTGAGTAGGATGCCCAATATCTCCAACTCTATGCATAGCCTGCATTACAAGCCTGCAGCTTGGATTTGCAGCTTTTTGGGGTTAGAGATTTCACCCAACGGAACAACAATGCCATTCACCTTCAGCTCGATGGCCTTAGGCAAGCCGATATTCATAAATACCGGCTGGTCGGACTCCCATTTCCGCGGGGAGCCCAGCTTGGCCAGATTGCCCTGTTCGATCATGGAATGGTCAAAAATGTTTCCGTTGGGGGTCAGCTTATCGATCTGGAACCAGCAGTCGGTACCGGTCAGGGTCATTTCGAGACTGAGTGAAGCCGCGTTGGTCAACTGGTAGTAATCCATATTCCCTTCGCTTTTGACCAGCTTCAGCTCGGGCTGCACAGGAGTAGGCGAAGGCGTTGCCGCAGACTTCACCTCCACGGTCCCCCCGGCGGGGGAGCCGTTGGGATTGACGGTAGCCACCTTATCCGTTATGGGTGAGGAATTGCTGCCATTGACGGATTGGTTGATGCCGTCATGATTGCGGTAGGCAAAATAATAAATCAGCCCCACAATCAGCAGAAAAAACGAAGCCAGCATCACACCTGTGGCAAACTTGCTCCACTTGTCCGAACGTTTGGTGATGGTGCGTTTAGGCGACAGGCTCTCCGTAACCGTTCCGACATTCGTATCCGGGAATACGTTGCGGTACATGGACAGCAACTCGGCAGGATCAAGCCCTACAGCCTCTGCATAGCTTTTGATAAATGCCCGAACATAGAAGTTGCCTGGAAGCGATTTGTAATCCCCTTCCTCAATAGCCTCCAGATAACGTTTTCGGATTTTGGTTGTTTCCTGGAGCTGATCCAGGCTGATGCCCTGCTCCAGTCTTGCCTTCTTTAACAACTGACCCAACTCGGACAAACAATTTCACCTCCGTATCTTTTAAAATACTTACCAGCCCCGCGGTGCAGGCGTCATTCCGTTGCTTTAATAACCGTCGTAGGAAGATGGAATATCAATGACGATTTCCTCATCGGGCGTATTGCGCAGCTCGATAATGTAGTCGAAGGTGTTGTAGTCGTATTCCGATTCCCGTACGAATATGTCAGGGTGCTCAATGACCTTGGTGGACGGAGCACTCATGATTTCCTGAAGCAGAGTATGATGCTTTTCATTGGAGCGGATGGTGGAGACGATGCCGTCTATAATGAAGAGATTATGCGGGTTCATCTCATCCTCGGACAGCTGGCTGCGCACCGTCTGCCGCAGCAGTGTAGAAGATACGAAGGTCCAGCGTTTGTTGGCGCATACGCTTCCTGCAATTATGGATTCGGTTTTGCCTACACGGGGCATCCCCCGCAAGCCTACCACCTGGTTCCCGTCCTTCTTGAAGATTTCGCCGAGAAAGTCCACCAGAAGCCCCAGCTCATCCCTGGTAAAACGGAAGGTTTTGCGGTCATCGGAGTCCCGTTCGATATAACGGCCGTGACGGATGGCTAATACATCCACCAGCTTGGGTGCACGTAAGGCGGTAAC
>JAEWAA010000059.1 GCA_023391955.1 Bacillota bacterium
CCCGCGTCCCGGACGGCAGCTTTGGCAGCCATGGTACCGAAGGTGATGATTTGGGCCACCCGGTCCCGGCCGTATTTGGCCACAACATACCCGATAACCTCATCCCGCCGCTCGTCGCTGAAGTCAATATCAATATCCGGCATGCTGACCCGTTCCGGATTCAGGAACCGCTCGAACAGAAGGCTGTACCGGATCGGGTCCACATCGGTAATACGCAGCACATACGCCACCAGACTGCCCGCCGACGAGCCCCGTCCCGGACCTACAGCAATACCCTCCTGATGGGCAAACCGGATAAAGTCCCATACAATGAGAAAATAATCCGAGTACCCCATCCGTTCAATAACACCCAGCTCATAATCCAGCCGCTCCTCCACCTGCCGGCGCCATTCCGGGTCCAGCCATTCGTCCCTTCCGGCGTACCGGAAGGTTAGACCTTCCCGGCAAAGCTCCATTAAATAGGAGGGAGAGGTGCTGCCCTCGGGCAGCGGCTCGAAAGCCGGGAGAATGGACTGGCCGAAGGAAAGCTCCAGCGTGCAGGCCTTGGCAATAGCGGCCGTATTGGCCAGCGCTTGCGGCACGTAGCCGAACAGTTCCCCCATCTCCTGCCCGGTGCGCAGATACATCTGGTTGGAGTGGAATTTCAGTCTGGATTCATCATCCACTGTTTTGCCTGTGCCGATGCAAATGAGAATGTCCTGCGCTTCATAATCCTCTGCATGGAGATAGTGGACATCATTGGTGGCCACTAACGGAATCCCCGTTTCACCAGACAGACGGATAATCCCCTGGTTCACCTTTTTTTGCTCCAGCATGCCATGGTCCTGAAGCTCCAAATAATAGTCGTTCCCGAACAGTCCCTGATACCGGAGCGCGGTTTGTTTGGCTTCCTCGTACCGGTCATGCAGCACATGCTGGGCCACCTCGCCGCCCAGGCAGGCGGATAAACAGATTAGCCCTTCCGCATGGCGGGACAGCAGCTCAAAATCAATCCGCGGCTTATAATGGAAGCCGTCCAGTTGGGCCCGGGATACCAGCTCCATCAGGTTCTCATAGCCGGTCCGGTTCTTCGCCAGCAGAATAAGATGCCAGGTCTTCTGCTCCTGCCGGGACAGCTTGTCCTTCATAGACCCCTCAGCCACATAAAGCTCACAGCCCAGAATGGGCTTGATCCCGTGTTTCACACAAGCCTTGTAAAAAGGCACCACTCCGTACATCGCACCATGGTCCGTCAGCGCCAGGGCAGACATGCCGAGTTTGGCGGCCTCCGCAGCCAATTCCTCGATCCGGGCCGCGCCGTCCAGGAGACTGTATTCACTATGCACATGCAGATGGACAAATCCGCTCAACTTGCAGCCCTCCCCGCCCTTAAGCAGCCTCCGGTTTCCGGCGGCTCTACTATTCCTTCTATTCTAACACAGAACCCCAAAAATGCGAACCCACATTCGCTTTCGTCTCTCTTCTATTCGTACAGGCAGTGGCATAAATTTTTAGTACGGGACAACCCGTTGATCTGTGCCGGTCCGAGTTTAACGCGTAGAGGGGGATTCCCATGGAGTTGTTTTTATGGAAGCTGTGGCTGAACTTTTTCGTAGCCTTCGGAATTGTAATGGGAGGCTGTTTGCTTGCGGGCATCGGGGCCACGGCGCTGCTGCGCCCGCCCTCCAGCACCATGATGACCATTGCGGACAATATAAAAGTGTGGGCCATGGTGGCTGCGGTGGGCGGCACCATTGATCCTTTCCGGGTGATCGAAGCCAATTTTGCCGAAGGTTATCTGTCCCCAGCTTTTAAGCAAATTGTGTATTTTGCAGGTGCCTTTGCCGGAGCGCAGCTGGCGTATGAGCTGATCCGGATGATCTGCAAGGGCGGTATGGACTGATGCGGGTCCCCTCCTTTGAGCTGTACAAGAGCCTGCTTTCCGGAACGGGTATTTTTATTGCGGGGACGATCGTGGGGGCCGCTGTTTATTTGAGCATTTACCAGGAGCATTTGTCCATTTTGCATGAACGGGTGGGGGAGCTCTCCAACCAGAACAAAACCCTTCAGGACAGCATGGAAGGGTTGAATAAATTCAAGCAAAATCAGGCATACATCGGCCGAATTAAGGTGGTGGCGGAATTTGCAGCGAAGGAAGCAGACAAGGCGGATGCCAATGTGCTCAACGAATTGAAGCGCCTCGTCTATGAGGATATAAAGCTGACCAGCGGCAAGCCGGTCAGCGCGGTGCGGGAGGCTCCCGATATCTTCACCAATCTGGTGGACAAAAAGGTGTACCGGAACGTGTTCGGGAAGAATTACCAGATTTCGGTCCGTTATCTGATGGTGGTTCAGACGGAATTTACCCTTTATATTACGTGCAGCGAATTTGCTCCGCCACCTACCTGATCATGGAGCGGCAGCCTCCAAAATACCTTGAACCCATTGGTCCGCTTCGTTCTCTTGGCCGGCCGCCCAGAGCAGCAGCTCCGCCTGGGTTTTTCTTGCTTCCTGCGGCCAATACTCCTCATGGCTGATGCCGGCAGCAGGCTCCTTTTCCGGAAAACATACCAATGCTGCCTCCAAACGCTCCGCCATGCGGGCATACAGCCCAGACAGCAGGTCCAACTGCTCTCTTCCGCTGCCCTCGGGAAGCAGCTCCCGGCTGGAGGCCAGGTACACGGAGGCGCTTCTGCGGGCATCCGACAGTGCGGCCAGGCAAAAGCGGTTCACCAGGTATCGCCGCCTCACATCCTCCTCTTTTGCATTTATGTACCAGGAATCGTCGGTCAGTCCGAGCCGCCAGGCCTCAAACGCCGCATACCCCAGCTTATAACCCGCGTTTTCGGTTTTGCCCATGGTATCCATTCTGAGCCGGAGGGAGACCAAAAGACTTTCAACAGCCGGCGGGGCCTCGGATGTTTCACCCATTCTGACCAAAGCAAACGGCCAATTATCCACATACAAATATCCTCCGGTACGGGCCATTTCCTCCTGAAATGCCGGATCATTCCCTTGCTGGACAAAAACCTCCTCATCAAAATAAGTCCGGCATAAAAGCGTGTTCCCCATATCGGCATAACCTGTGATCACACCCCATTCCGGCGCAACCCGGAGATTGATGGCAACCGGCAGCCGGTGGGACTCCACATCGGAGACAATCTGCTCCTTGACCCGCTTCCGCTCCTCCTTGCTGATCCGGTCTGCCCATATAGGCTTGATTCCGTAGGCCTGGAAAGCCGGCGCCGCATAATCACAGGCGACCAACGCATCTGCCGAGCTGAAATCCCACACGGATGCAAAGGCGATTCTCCAGCAAGCCCCCGATACGCCCATGACGGTTTCATAGGATGTATCCACTCCCATCGTCTTAAGGGACAGGAGAAGCGCGCCCGCCCAGGAGCAATCCTGGCCTTTTCCGAAACCAAGCTGCCCGACCCCCGGCACGATATAGGAATCGCTACTGCGCACGTCCCGGTATAGCCGGGTTCTGTCCGCGTTGTAGCGGATCCGCTCCCCTTCCCGGCAGCTGACGGCATGAAGGCCATCCTCATTCAAGTAAACCAGCAGCAAATAATCCGGACCTTCGTTTTCCGTCAGACTGGGAAACTGCTCATGATTGGCTATAAACCCATTCCAGCGGAAATACCGGTAATGGGCCAGCTTATTCATCACATTCCGGGCATGATGTCTGTTTCCGTATACCCCATGGATAAATTGCAGCTCGCCGGAGCCCGCCGTATAAACAGGCGCCCCTTCCGGCATTCCCCCAGCCAGCCGCAGGTCCAAGAGCTCCCCTTCCGGTGCACAAATGAAGAATATGCCTGCGGGGGCTTCCAGCTTCACCAGCAGCACCTTCATCCGGTCGCCGGCGGCAGAACCAGCCGCCAGTTCCCCTTCCTCCACACGCAGCCTCAGACGGTCTCCGCTCACGAAGGCGTTCAACCGCTGCGTCACATCCTCCTGATCCTCGCCATCCGTATATACAGCTGAAAGCACCACCAGTTGACGCGGCAGCAGGATGCTGTCGATGGACTGGCCGAGAACCCTTGCCAACAGCGGCAAACTGGCGGTTTCGGGGATGGATTTGCCCGTTTCCCATTTGGAGACAGCCTGCGGGCTTACATTTAATTCCTCCGCCAACTGCTCCTGGGACAGCCGTTTTTCCTTGCGGAGAAGAGCGATCCTTCTCCCGATGTGTTCTGCGCTTAGCATAAAACCAGCTCCTTCAAAAAAAGTGGCGCCGCCCCATCTATAATAGGGAGGTGGCTATTGCCTATTATTAGGGAATCGGGAACACGAAACCATGTATCTCCGTATGGGCGGCGCCGCTTTTTTCCCAACCGGGAGTTGAATGCATATACACGTTTTTTTCATATAAAAAAACCCGGACATGCCGGGTTATTGAGGTTATTGGCGTTCAAAGCCGATATAGTCTTCTACTTTCTCCAGGCGTTCCGTCAGCTTGTCCAGGTCGCGCTCCAGGCTTTCCCGGTGGCGCCGTTCCTTTCTCTGCTCGAAGGCGTTTTCGTCCAGCCTCTCGTGGATCTGCCTGAAATTGTCGGCAGTTTCCCCTTTGAAGCCCCGTAGCTCGCTGTTAAACTCATCCATGCGCTTGTCCATTCCGTCAAACCGGTCGTCCATTCTGTCAAATCGCTCGTCCATTTTGTCCATACGGCTGTCCATCTTGTCCAGTCTGCCGTCAATTTGAGAGAATTTTCCGATTGTTTCCCTACGGAAGTGAAGCAATTCATCCTGCACAGCCGTAACCTTCGCGTTGGTAAGCTCCTGGTTTTTTAGAATGGCATGCAATAGCTGCCGGGTTTCATCCATGGCTACCCTCTCCTTGTCCTTCTATGATACCCTGCCCGTCCGGGTGCGGCAAGCCACTTTTTTGTCGGTCATGCAAAAAAGCCGACTGTTCCGGCTAAGGAACAATCGGCGCATGTTTTGCGTCCGGGGCTTATACTATTACCCGGAGTATACCATATAGCAGCAGCATCTCACGTAAAGATTACAGACCCGCATCCAGAAACGGTTCCACCCTCATAATCCGGGCAAAGGTGCCGTTTAAAGCCGCCAGCATGGTCTTCTGAACTGTCTCCGCGGGAAGCCGCTCTCCCTGCCATTCCAGATCCCGGGTGGCACAGGCATCCTCCAAGAGGGTAACCGTGTACCCATAATCCCGGGCCGCCCTTACGCTGGTGTCGATGCACATATGGGTCATCATCCCGCACACCGTCAGGTGTTTGATCCCCGCGGCTTGCAGTTCTTCATTCAAGCCTGTCCCGGAGAAAGCGTTGGGCACATGCTTCAGCGGCACACGCTCCCCCTCCATTGGTGCCACCTGGGAGTGGATATCCGCACCGGGTGTACCGGGCAGGAAAAATGCCGCTCCCGGCTGAAGGCTTTCGTGCCGGATATGAAATACCGGCAGCCCCCTCCTGCGGTAATCCGCCAGAACCAGCGCAGCCTTGGCCGCCGCTTCCTCCGGCTCATGGAGCACCCATTTTCCCCCGGGAAAATAATCGTTCTGAATATCGATCAAAAGCAAAGCGCTGTCTGCCATAGAAGCCCCTCCTCACCACATTTACGCCTATTATAATGAGGGGCGGGAGAAGTGTACATTACCCACTTTTTTGTGGGCAGCCGTCTTTGGAATAAACAATCCCCTTTGCGTCCAAAAAGTCCGTCTGGCCTTGCTCCACCATGATGTCTACACCAATCTGCTGCATGATCCGAACAGCCTCCAGCATTCTCCGTCCACGGTCGGGCGTTAAGGAGTATTCCACCCGCAGCGGATAACCCTCAAAGGCGGTTTTGTCCACCAAACCGAAGGCCTGGAGCTCCTTCAGCTGCTCCAGCAGCATCTTCTGGCTGATGCCGGCAATGCTGCGCTCCAGTGCGGACAAGGAGACGGCTCCCCTTTGCAGCTGGAAGAGAATGATGGGCTTCCATTTGCCCTTCATAATATCATGGGCGATTTCCAGCGGACATGTATAATCCTCCCTGATTTTCATCCCCGGCCTCCTAGTTTACTGGTCGAACACCTGGGCCGTCAGCATGGCCTTGGCCACCATCTGGCCGTTATAGAACATCTCCACATCCACCTTGCCGAATTTGCGGCTGATCTCGATGATCCGGGGACGGATCTCAATCTGGCTTTCGATCTGGACAGGATGCAGGAAATAGGTGGACATGTTGTCAATGACCATGTCGCCCTTTTTGCTTTCATGGACAGCGCGGACGGCGCTCTGCTTCATAAGTGTCGTCAGCACCCCGGCGGAAACCGAGCCCAGATGGTTGGTCATCTGCGGCGTCACTGTCCCGCGGAAGTATATACGTCCTTCCTCGTCCCGGTACTCCTCGAAACCCGCCCAGATGAGATCCTCGAAGGTTTCTCCCACCTGCGGCTGGCGCTGGACATACTGCATCACCTTCAGCACATCCTTGCGGCTGATGACGCCGATCAGCTTCCGGTTGGCATCCACCACCGGCAGAAGCTCGATCCCCTCCCACACCATCAGATGCGCCGCCGAGGCCAAGGAGGTTTGCATATACACGGTGAGAGGATTGCGGGTCATCAGCTTATCGATGGTCTGCTCCGCCGGAGCGCCCAGCATATCCTTCGAGGTGACCACCCCCACCACCCGGTTCCATTCGTCCACCACAGGAAAACGGCTGTGGCTGGAGCTTTCGATGAGCTCCCGCATATCCTGTGCGGTATGGGAGCTTTTGAGGGTGGAGACCTGTCCGCGGGAAGGCAGAATGTCCTCCACCAGCATAATTTTCTTCTTGATCAGCCGGTCGTAAATAGCGCGGTTGATCATGGAAGCCACCGTGAAGGTATCGTAGCTGCAGGAGATAATGGGCAGTCCCATTTTGTTGGCCAAAAGCTTCACTTCGTCGGAGGTATCGAAGCCCCCGGTGATGAGCACCGCCGCCCCTAACTGGAGCGCGAAGATATGGGCCTTTTCCCGGTTGCCCACAATCAGCAGGTTGCCCTCCTCAATGTAGCGGATCATGGCCTCCTCCTGCATGGCCCCGATGACAAACTTGTTCAGTGTTTTCTCCAGGCCCTGTGCTCCGCCTAACACAACCCCGTCCACAATATTCACGACTTCCGCAAAAGTCAGTTTATCGATGTTGTTACGCTGCTTTTTTTCCACCCTTACTGTGCCAATCCGTTCCTTGGTGCTGACAAGTCCCTGGTTCTCCGCTTCCTTGATGGCGCGGTAAGCAGTTCCCTCGCTGACCTCCATATCCTTGGCAATTTTGCGGACGGAGATTTTGTTTCCGACCTTCAGGCTTTCGATATACCGGAGTATCTGTTCATGCTTCGTAAGCGAATCATCCTGGGAGATATTCGTCATCTGTTACACCTCAAATCCGGATTCTGTACCATACTGTTATTGTCCCAATTATAGTATAGAATCACCCGCTGCGACAATAGGAAAAACGCATCCAGCCGTTTCTAAGCTTTAACGAATCTCACAAAGCTTATCTCCCGAAAGTCATCAGGTTTGGAAATGTAACGAATATGAGCCACGTTATCTCTTCATTTTCTGCTCATCTCAGGCTCTTTTTGGTGAGATAAGGCTCCTCAGATTCGTTAAAAAATAGAGAAGCGCCGAATCGGTCAATTAACGTGGCTGAGATTCGTTAGAATCAAAAACCCGGCGATTTTCCCGCCGGGTCTTCATGGGCTAGGCCCCTTTTCCGAGACGTCCTGCCAGACTGTCCGCTTTCCGCTGGAGCTTGAATTTCCTCATCCGCTTGACCTGCCGCAGCCGCTCCCGTTTCTTGGCGTCCACACCCAGCAGTTCATGAAGCTGCGCTGCGATCACGAGCAATGCGAAGCAGAGCCAGATCGTGCCGAACAACGGCCCCGCCCCCAACCCCTCTCCTACCGCCAGCCGCGGTACGGCATACAGCAGCATACCTCCTGCAATGCCCAAATACAAAAGATGCTTCCAAAATGGCATGTTCGGTTCTCCCCTTTTCCATCGTTCCGGCTGAGTCAATATGGCATTGTTCCCGCCGGGCTTCAAGCTCCTGTTATTACAGCCTATGAGGCCGGGCATCCGGATATGCGTCTTGTCCACCGGGGACAGAGAGGGGCAAGATGGGCGCCATCCAATCACAAAGGGGCAAATGTCCTCATATGATGGAGTAGTTCTCATGTTCTCATACGCGATCCTATAAGGAGCCGGGAAGGAGATTTCCATATGGCCAAAATCAAGCTGCCGGTGTATTTGCAATCCGGCAGCGCTCACCCGGAGGAACAAATTGCCATCGGGGCGGGATTCCTGAAAAAGCTGAAGCTGCCGCTCCGCGAACCCGTGACGCTTCGGTTCGGTTCCGCCCGAAGGGAGGTCCGCATTACCCAGTCCAGCCAAGCATCGCTGCGCATGAGCCCCCAGTTGGCGGCAAGCCTGTCGATTCCCCACGGTACGAAGCTGTGCGTTTCTTACCACGCCGCTTCCCGCACGCTTCATATCGGCCCGTTAATCGGAGTGCTCATGAGCCGGGTGTATACCCATGCCCCG
Organism: Bacillota bacterium; assembly: GCA_023391955.1. Lineage (GTDB taxonomy): Bacteria > Bacillota > Bacilli > Paenibacillales > NBRC-103111 > Paenibacillus_AR. The sequence goes on from JAEWAA010000059.1 coordinate 8,529, forward strand.
GACCGCCCCTTCGGCGCCATGACCGCCTTCTGCGCGGAATTGACGGAAGCCTGCAGGCTCCACGGGGGAGCTGCTTATTTTTTCACGCCCAATGACATTGGCGGAGAAGCCTCTACTGTCCAGGGCTGGGCGCTGTCGGAGGGGCGCTGGGTCAAATCCTCATTCCCGTGCCCTAATGTGATGTACAACCGCGTAACCTCCCGCAAGCTGGAGAACAAACCCCAGGTGCAGCAGTTCATGCGCGAGCTCAAAACCCGGCACGGATCGGTGGCCTTCAACGAGAAGTACCTGGACAAAACCGAGGTGTTTCAAGCCCTGCGCAAGGAAAAAGGCGTGCATGCCTATCTTCCGGAATCCTATCTGTTCAAAAATTTCGCAATGCTGAAGACCATGTGCAAAAAATACAACACGGTTTTTCTTAAGCCCATCACCGGCAGCCTGGGCAAAGGCATCATCCGCATCACCTCCCAGCCGGAGGGCGGGGGCTACCAATGCTCCTTCAGCAGTCTCGCCGGAGTGAAGCGCCAACATTATCCTACACTCACTCAACTGTTCCAGACCATCTCCGGCAAAATGAAGCAGCGCCGCTACCAGATTCAGCAGGGGCTTAAGCTGATGGAAACCGGCGGGCGTCCCGTGGATTTCCGGGCACTGGTGCAGAAGAACGGTGAAGGAGAATGGGCTGTCACCTCCGTGGTGGCCCGGGTGGCCGCCAGCAATACCTTTGTTTCCAACCTGGCCCGCGGCGGAACCCTAAGCCCCGTTTCAGAGGCCGTTGCCCGCAGCAATCTCCCCTCCGGGGTGCGGACCGGCGTAAACACCAAGCTGCGGACTGCCGCCCTCTCCATCGCCAAAAGTGTGGATGCCACCATTGACGGACATTTTGCGGAGCTGGGCGTGGATTTGGCTGTGGATGCGGCAGGCCGGGTATGGCTTCTGGAGGTTAATTCCAAACCCTCCAAGGAGGATAACACCCCTTCCGGCGACAGCAAAATCCGCCCGTCGGTGAAGCAGGTTGTGCTCTATTCCCAACACGCATGGGGCAAATAATCGGCCTCTAGCAGGAGGATTCATGAAGCATCAAAACAGCAGGCATTATATCGGCGTAATGGCCGGGGAATTCCGGAGTGGCCAAATCCCCCCCTTCGGCGAAACCAGATTTTATGAAAGCTTATGCGCTGCAGGGCATTCCTGCGGGGCGGAAGTCTTTGTGTTTTCTCCGCAGGATGTGAATGAAGCGGAGATGACTGTGGAGGGATACGGCCGGAATCCGGAGGGCGGCTGGGAGAAGCGCCATTATCCGCTGCCGGATCTGATTTACGACAGAGCCTTCTTCAGCAGCAAAGCATCCTACGAAGCCCACCGGCAGGCGGTCCGCAGATTGTGCTCCCTCAAGCAGGCGCCATATCTGGGGTACGGGCTGAAAAGCAAGTGGGAGATGCTGCATTTCCTGCGGCGGGACCCGGCTCTCCGTCCGTACCTGCCGCGGACTGTGAAAATTTCTGGGCCGGAAGAAGCAGCCCGCCAGCTGCGCCAGGAGAAGCGCATCTTCCTGAAGCCGGTCAGCGGCTCCCAGGGCAAGGGCACCGTTCTGGCGGAACGGACCGGGCAGGGCTGGCGCGTGCGGGCCCGGGATTCGGCCAACCAGCCGGTTGACCTGGAATTCGCCCGCGAAGCCGGGTTTGCCCAATGGCTGGGAGGCTTTATGGGCAGGCGCACCTATCTGATGCAGCCCTATCTGGAGCTGGCCGCCCCCTCCGGCGAAGCCTGGGACATCCGGGCCTTGGTCCAGAAGAACGGCAGAGGGCTTTGGGAGCTGACGGGAATGGGCGCTCGGGTAGGCGCCTCGGGGAGTATGACCTCCAACT
>JAEWAA010000060.1 GCA_023391955.1 Bacillota bacterium
TGTGAGTGTAAAGGATGCTTCCGGCAAGGTGCTGGTGGATAAGGAAGTGCAAACCTACCAGAACGGTTTCCTGGACCTATGGGTGCCGCGGGGCGAAAAGGTGAAGGTCAAGGTGGATTATGACGGGAAATCCTCGGAGGAGATTTTGACCACCAACGAAAACGACCGTACCTGTGTTACTACCATGAAGTTGTCCTAAAACCGAAAGTTTATAGAGATCGGCCTGGCCGGGAGGAATAGCTGTTATGGGATGTCTGGTGTTTATCATCAGTTTTATGGGGCTGTTCCTGGTTTACTCCGTCATCGGCGGAGTGGTGGGGCAATACATTGTGGAGCAAAATCATATCACCGGCGTGGATACCAAAAATATCTTTATGCCGGTTTTTTTGTATTACGTGCCGTTGGCCACGTTCCTCAGCTCCATGATTATTGCAGTTGTTTTCTCTGTCAAAAGACAGCAGCATAAGGAAGCGGAAGATTGACAGAGGCTTCTCCGTTCATATACCGTATAGATAACGAGAGCGTGATCAAGAGGAATGGAGAGTTTAAGATGAAACAATGCATGGATGTAACCAAGGTGCAGGCAAGGCTTAAGCGGATCGAAGGACAGGTGCGGGGCATCTCGGATATGGCGGGAAAGGACGTTCCCTGCGAGGAGATTCTGGTGCAGATTAATGCGGCCAAAGCGGCATTGCACAAGGTGGGCCAGGTGATTCTTGAGGGGCATCTGCAGCATTGTGTCCGTGAAGGCATTGAGCATGGAGACGCGGAAAAAACCATTGCCGATTTTGCCAAAGCGGTGGAGCATTTTTCGCGGATGGGGTAAGACAGGGCCATCATTTTTTTGGATAAAAGGAGAATCAGAATGAAGCTTGCACGGGAGGATTTCCAAGCTATACAAAACTGGTTTTACCGTAACGCCCGCCCGCTTGATCTGGCAAGATGGCAGTATCACTTCGAGAATGGCGGACAGGCTGCTGTGCTGGCGGCACTGGCTGCTTATCAGAATGAGGACGGCGGGTTCGGGCATGCCCTGGAGGCGGATTCCTGGAATCCCAATTCTTCGCCCATTCAGACAGCAACCGCAGCTGAGATACTGCTGGAGCTTCATATAGAGGACCGGGGCCACCCGGTTATTCAGGGAATCCTGAGATTTCTGGACAGCGGGGCCGAAAAGGATGGCAACACCTGGCGGAATGTGATTGCCACCAACAATGAATATCCCCATGCGCCCTGGTGGAATACGGCTTCGGACAGCACAGCCCGCAGCAGATTTAATCCGACTGCCATTCTGGCCGGCTTTATTCTGCAGTATGCTGACAGGAACAGCTTGTTATATGCAAGCGGGGTCAGAACCGCCAAGGAGCTGGAGGCGCTTTTTTTGCAGGAGACGGATCTGGAGATGCATCCGCTCAAATGCGTAGTTACCTTGCTTGAGTATATCTTTTTGGCCGGGCTGCAGGAGCAATTCGCTTATAATGAGATGAAGGCAGCTGCCGCGCGGCGGATTACCGCTCTGCTGGAACGGGATGCCGGAGACTGGAGCGGATATGCCTGCAAACCATCAGCACTTATCCATAGTCCGGCAGGTCTGGGTTACGCAGACAATGCTGCAATTGTGGAAAAGGAACTGGACTATGTGCTTGCCAACCGGAACCCGGAAGGGATTTGGAGCCTGAACTGGAGCTGGGCCGGCTATGAACGTGAATTTGCTGTCAGCGAAAACTGGTGGAAGGCGGGAATAGCGCTTGAAAAGCTGCTGTTTTTACGGGCTTTCGGGCGGCTGGACTGAAACTAATAATGGTATAACCCACGAATCTTGACGGCACAGGCGGCTGTCAAGATTTTTTCATTTTTGGGCCATTGACAATAATTCTCACCTACCATACCATATAGGGGTATACCGTATATGTGATAAGGGAGACGTGGGAACCGTGGAGCAGGCTGTTGGCTCGGACAAAGCAAAACCGGACTTATTCCGTACCTTTTGGGAAAAATACGGCTCGATTGTGATTACTGTTCTGTGTTTGTTGTTCATTGTACTGGCCTGGCTCATGGGGCGGAATGGTTGGTCCGGGGCAGAAGTGGCGTTTTATGTGCTGGCGTATGGGATTGGCGGGCACCGCAAAGCCATTGAAGGACTGGAAACCCTGTTCAAGGAAAAGGATCTGGACGTGGATCTATTGATGGTTGTGGCGGCAGTGGGGGCGGCCAGTATCGGCTATTGGATGGACGGAGCCATCCTGATCTTCATCTTCTGCTTGAGCGGCACGCTGGAGGACTTCACCATGGAGAAGACCAACCAGGATATCCAATCCATTATGAAGCTGCGGCCGGAGGAAGCGGTGGTCCTGGACGGGGGAGCTGAGCGGAGGGTGAAGGTGGAGAGGCTTCAACCGGGGGATGTGGTGCTGGTGCGTCCCGGGGAGCGGATTCCGTCAGACGGTCAAGTGGTGGAGGGACAGTCCGCTGTAGACCAGGCCTCCATTACCGGAGAGTCCATCCCTGTGGACAAGCTGGCGGGGGACGAGGTTTTTGCGGGGACCATCAACGGTCAGGGGGCGCTGAAGATTCAGGTATCCAAGCCGGCAGAGGAAACCTTGCTGTCCCGGATTATACATATGGTGCAGGAAGCCAAAAATGAAATGCCCCCCAGTCAATTGTTTGTGGAGCGGTTCGAGGGTATTTACGCGAAGATCGTTGTTGCAGCCGCCGTATTGCTGATGACCCTGCCGCCCTTCATCCTGGGCTGGGATTGGGATAAAACCATCTACCGGGCGATGATTTTCCTGGTGGTCGCTTCGCCATGCGCCCTGGTTTCGTCGATTATGCCCGCCATTCTGTCCGGAATCTCCAATGCCGCCCGGAAGGGTGTGCTGTTTAAGGGCGGTGTCCATCTGGAGCATATCGGACATGTGAATACGGTGGCTTTTGACAAAACAGGTACGTTAACAGAAGGGAAGCCCAAGCTGACCGATATTGTGCCCTTGCTGGATTACACGGAGGAAGCCCTTCTTAGGCTGACGGCGTCCATTGAGAACCTATCCGAACATCCCATTGCCAAGGCCATTGTCCAGCAGGCTAAGGACAGAGGGCTGGTGCTGGAGACTGCACAGGCGTTAACCGCCATTCCAGGTGTTGGGGTAAAAGGCAGCGTGAATGGCGTTATGTGCAAGGTGGGCAAAATCGGGCTTTTACATAATCCGGTGCTTACCAATCTGGAGGCGGGTATTGCCAAACGGCTGGAGAGTGAAGGGAAAACCGTTCTTTATGTGGAGACAGATCAGCTGCTGGTCGGCATCCTGGCCATTCAGGACGTGGTGCGGCCGGGTGCCAAAGCTGCGGTAGCGGCATTAAAGCAGATGGAGATGCAGGTGGTGATGCTGACGGGGGACCGGGAAGCAACGGCCCAGGCCATCGGCAGGCAGCTTGGGGTCGATCAGGTGTATGCGGATTTGCTGCCGGAGGATAAAGTAGCCATCGTGAAACAACTGTCCGGAGTCGGCAAAGTGGCCATGATCGGTGACGGTGTGAATGATGCTCCGGCCTTGGCCGTGTCCTCGGTGGGGATCGCCATGGGGGCTGCGGGAACGGATGTGGCTTTGGAAACAGCGAATGTGGTGCTGATGGCGGATGACCTGTCCAAAATCCCCTATGCCATTTCCCTGGGCCGCCGTACGGCCCGGGTGATCAAGCAGAATCTAGCTTTCGCCATCGGGGTGGTACTGGTGCTGGTGGTGTCCAACTTTTTCGGCGGCATCAATCTGCCCTCCGGGGTCGTAGGC
>JAEWAA010000071.1 GCA_023391955.1 Bacillota bacterium
GAAAAATTATACCACATGGATTTTGTGAATAAGACGCATATGGAAAATGGCGGCATATTCTAAAAATTCGGCTCATTGTTTTCGTAAGCAGTCTAAAAAAACAAGCTCTCCCGCAATTATGGGAGAGCTTGTTTTCAATGGGGCGGCCCAACCTCATATACTTCGTCGCAGATCCGGTTAATCAGACTTTTCTCATGACTGACCACGATAATGCCGATTTCTCTGTTCTTGCAAATATGGAGAAAGGCATTCCAAATTTTCGCTTGCGTAATGGCATCCAGCATGGTTGTCATCTCATCGGCGATAATAAACCGGGTTGCGGGATTCAAGGCGCGGACGATACAAAAGCGCTGCAGCTGACCGCCGGAAAGCTCTAGCGGCCAACGGTTCAGCCATTCCTCCCGGATTTCGAAGGCATCCAGAATGTCCGGTGAGGGAGTGTAGGATTCGGTTAAAACCTCCTTCATTCGCCACTTGGGATCAATGGCTTTTTCCGGATGCTGGTAAATCAGCTGAACCGGACGGAAGGCTTTGCGCTCCAAGGGTTTTTCCCCAATGGCCACTAATCCTGTCCGGGGAGGCATATATCCCGCCAGAATGCGGGCGAGTGTGGTTTTCCCGCAGCCGCTGTAGCCTGATAAACCCAGCACCTGACCGGGGGTGACGGTGATATTAACATCCTTGAAGATCCAGCGGTCCTTTTGATAATAATGGCCCAGAAGTTCTCCGGTTAAATTCATCGCCCCGCACCTTCTTCACTCCGGAATTCCAGATCAAAATCATTCTGCGGCAATGCCCGCCACAATCTTCTGGTGTATTCAGTTTGCAACCCTTCTCCATTTCCTGCAAAAGCAGAAGCTTCCGCTACTTCAACAGTCCGTCCTTCCTCAATGACCGCTACCCGGTCAGCTATCTCCAGAGCTGATATGATATCATGAGTGATCAGCATCACCCCGGCCCCGTTCCTTGCAAACCGGGCCAATTCCCGCAATATCTCCGACAGCGCCTCCGGATGAATGCCGGGTGTAGGCTCATCTGCAATAACCAGACGGATTCCTTCACGGACACTGGTAGCAAACAGCACGCGGCGCAGCATACCTCCGGACAGCTCGTAGGGAAGCAGCCTGCCTACGCTTTGGTCCAAATCGTACTGCTTAAACAGCTTCTGCTGCACTTCCTGGGCCTTGTCCGCCTGAAGGCCAACTTGGACCTGCCGTCCCACCGGCATAAGAGGATCCAAGTAATTGACCGATTGGGGAATAAAGGAGATTTCCCTGCCGCGGAGCTGGATTTTGCGTTCTTCTGTCAGCTCTTCACCGCGGTAAGCAATGCTTCCGCCGCATATAGCGTTTTGGGGCAGAATGCCTAATACGGCATGGGCCAGCAAGCTTTTACCGGAACCACTGGCCCCTACAACCGCAACAACCTCTCCTTCATGGATATCCATCGTCAAGTTGGAAATGGGCTGAATCAGGCGCTTCTTGGTTCCCCGCCAATATTGGGAGAAACCGATAGATAAGCGGTCTACCTGCAATAACGGCTTTTGTGGAGCAAGTTTCATAGACAGACACCTCTATTCATGGGAGCTGGCGGGCTCCATCAGGATGCGGAGCTGCTCGCCAATGTTGTCAAAGCTCTTGATAACTGTAATGAGGAGCAGTCCCGGGAAGAGCACCAGCCACCATTTGCCAGTCGAGATATGGCTCATAGCCTCGGAGAGAATGATGCCGATGGCGGGGGTTTGGGGGGAAAGCCCGAAGCCCAGGAAGGTAAGTGCAGCCTCATGCAGAATCACGTGGGGGAACATAAGCAGGAAGCCTATCATAATCTGCGGAAATACGGCAGGGAGAATATGTCTCCGCGCAATAAACCAAGAAGACTTCCCATAACTCCGGGAGATTTGAATGTACTCGGCATTTTTGATCTGGAGCACCTCTGCCCTGACAACCCGTGCCAGTGAGGTCCAGTGCGTCAGAGACACACCCAGGATAATGCCGTGAATGCCTCCACCCACAATAAAGCAGATCAATACCATAAATACCAGATGCGGCATCCCAATGAACAAATCGATGATCCAGGAAACAATAGCATCCACCGTTTTGCCGAAGGTTGCGGCACAAACACCCATCAGGGTAGCCATACAAACACTGATCACGGAAGCGAACGCGCCTACGGCAAGCGACAGACGAAGGCCCTTGACTGTCCGGGTCAGCATATCCCGCCCCAGCCAATCCGTGCCGAACCAGTGGCTCCAACTGGGCGGGAGATTCTTGATGGCGGCATTCAACCGGAGATGATTGTCGCTTAGCAGGAAGCTGAGAATGAGAACGGCTGTGACCAATAAAGCGGATAACCCCATAAACAACAGCATTCGTTTCCTGGCATTAAAGCCTACCAGCTCTTGATGCATTCTAGACTCCCTCCTTGATGCGGGGATCTACAATCGTATTCAGTACATCGGCAATAAGATTGCCTATGAAGACAAACAACGAGCTGATGAGAATAATGCCAATCAAGAGGGGCAGGTCACCTTTCAGCCCTGCTGTAGTCAGGGTGCTTCCCAGCCCCGGGTAGGCGAATACCTTCTCTGCCAGTACCGAGCCCCCGAAGAGTTCACCGAAGTAGGCAAATTGCAGTGAGATAGCGGGAATAATGGAGTTCCGGAAGCCATGATTGGTGAAGATCTCCCATCTGCTTTCTCCCCGAGCCTTGGCAAACATCACAAAATCTGTGTTTAGAATGTCAATCATTTTCTCCCTTGTATGCATGGCGACATTGGCAATTCCCAGAATGCTCAGGGACAGCGCAGGCAGAATAAAATGCCTTATCCGATCCATAAATGCCACATCTGCGTCACGTACGCCAGGGGGTGATGCCAAACCTACGGGAAACCATTTCAGCCATACAGCGAAGATGATGAGAAGGATCAGCCCCAGCCAAAAAACCGGTGTGGAAACAAGGGTGTAGCTGTACCATTTGATGCTGCGGTCGATCCACTTTCCCCTGTTCATGGCAGCGATGACCCCCAGGACATAACCGACAACCCCTGATAGAACCCATGCCACCCCCATCAAGGCCAGGGAGGTCAGGAAGCGGCTCTTGATGATTTCAGCAACGGGACTCCGGTAAAGCTTGGAGATGCCGAAATCACCATGGAGCAGAGCCTTGAGC
>JAEWAA010000116.1 GCA_023391955.1 Bacillota bacterium
CCCAAGTCACCGCGTGTGCGCTTTTTATAGAACTCTAGGTCATCTAGACCAAGGATGTGAGGCGTCGTGCCTGTCTGTCGCAAGAGTTCACGATACGCAACGAAGGCGCCAGCGCCCGACCAATGAGAATCGCTCGAGTCCGTCATGGAGTACCCCCCAGCCTGGGCTATCATGGACGATAGCGGGTAGCACACATACGGCAGATTACGCGTTTCCCTAAGAACCCTGGTCACGGGTCGGCCAATTCCATGCTGTGAAAGATCGCCGATCTCTTGCCGATAGACAGACTGATTATCTGGTGCAATCAGGAACGCGTACTCTGAACCTAGGGCAGCGCACAGTGCATGACGGGACACCAAGAGTCGCCTCCAGGACCGCCCGAAGTCTGATGCAAGGTCTACAAGCCCACGATGCTGATCTGCTACGCGGTTTGTGCCCTCCTCGATATACATACGGCCGCGGGGACCTCGTCGTGCCCCGCCCTCGACCTGGGGCTGGGGGTCAAAGTGAGGACTGGAAACGATGACCTCTGTGGCGAGCGTGCTGGCGCGGTTGGCGTCCTCGGGAAGTGCCCGCGAAAGTTCCCACAGGCGGCGAATCGCCTCACGAGCCTGAGGCAAGAGTTTCGCGAACCGCCGAGGATCCATGGCCGCGAATGCATATTTTCCCTTCACGCAGTGTCGTGCCACCTCCTGCTCGAGCGCCTGATCGTCACGCGGCCAGTTGACGTGAATCCGTAGTACATCGTCCACGTCCACGCATCGGGGCTCCAGAGCGTGCGCGCGCTCCCGTTCAATGAGCGCCGAAGCCGGTAGGAACCAGCGGCACGCAAGCGCCGTGCTGAGCAGACTCTCCGTATCGACATCTCCGAGACGCTCTCGGAGAGCCCGAGCAGCAGAACGCTGCAATACAAACGGCGTGCCCGTTTGTAGGCGGGATGGCCTCACTGGATCCATTCCGAGGTGTTTCATCGTTCGCGCAACTGAGTTTTGGGCGTAATCTGAGGCGAGGGAGGCGCGAACTATTCCACGATCCCCTTCGGTAAAGAATGAGGAGAGATCGATCGGTGAGAATGCCAGGTCCCCGGCATCGATAGAAACGTAGTAGTCAGAGCGGACGGACTCGGACGCGATCACCGCGGCCGCTTGACGAATACTTGGTGCCCGATCGCCATCGGACCATCGAGTGGCTACGGGTACCGGGCGAACACTGACGGAGATTCTCGATGGGAAAGAATCCCGAACCGCGGTCTCGCACTCGCGGTGGAAGTCGGCGTCGTCGAGTAGCGGGACCACCACGATTTCTCGAATCACGTCCTGGTTCGACCACGACGCGAAACTCCGTGCGGTGAGTTCCAGAAGTTGGAGCTCGAAGGCCCCGGTAACGATCACTAGCGTCAGTTCCCGACGCATTTAGTGCCCCTCCCGTTTCCGAATGACAAACTGCGATCAACTGTAGATCCTCACGGTTGCGAACTCGGGCTGTGCGCCAGTAAGTCGTCCATTGCCCGTTGCGTATCCGAAAGAATTTTCTGCAGAGATGCAATAATGCCCTCATCGATCGTGCGCTCCGGGATTGTGATTCGCGCCAGCACGTAATGCCCGTCTTTAACCGGGTGGGGCGTGAAGGCTATGTTGGCGGTCGTCAACGCCGCGTCGAGATCGAGGCTCGCCTTCGAAGTCCGAGTGAGGAACGAGACTTCTACGTTGGTTCCATTGCTCGATATGTCGAATGCGAAGGTCACATCCGCTCGGGCAAATTCGTGCACGGAAACCCTGTGCTTCCAGGTCCGGTGGGATGACCATCCGTCAGCGAGAACGCGCCGAAGCCCTTGATTGAGCGCAGCAATCTGGTTTGAGCGTACAAATTGCTCTAGGTGGTCGGCGTCCTCTTGCGGGCTCTTGTAAGGTTTTTCGCTTTGTGCCGACGCGTTTGTCGCAGGAGTCGATACTGTCGGCACTCCGCTATTTGACTTGCCAGATGTGGCATGGCTACGTCCACCGAGGTCCAGAATCGATTCGGCCATGATTACGGGTAAAGGTCGAGCCTCGCGGCCCACCTTCGCGATGTCAGAGGCCGAAATAATTTCCGCGCCGAGCTGGCTAGCGGCGAAAGCTACGTACCTCGCCAGTGGCTCGGCACTTGGTGCAAGGGATGCTAGGTAGGATTGCGATCCAATTGCGGTGTCTAATGGAACGTCGAGGAGGGCAATCCCTGCGTGCGGAACTTGCGCGCGGATGTACGTTGCGATCGTGGATATGGCGTCGGACCAGTAGGTAAAGTGCTGTGTGGTGCCGAATGGAATGTGCGTTGTTCCGCCCGGTAGCAACGGTTCAAGTTTCGCCCGTGCGAGCGGCATCGATCGGGTGATGACGCTTCCGTCCGGTAGTAAATACACCCCGAGACTTTCCTGGAGCAGGTCAACGATTACTAGATCTACGTCTTGTGCGCATGCGGCCAACTCTACGAGCAAGGTCGAACGAAAGTCCGCGCAGAGGTTCCCATCATCGGGAACCAAGCTGACGTCGAAATCGGCTAAGGTGACGGGCCTAGAAGTCGCACTAATGGCGGATTGGTCCTCAACGCTCCGGAGGAGTTCGAAATCAGTTGGGTTGAATGCTTCGAATGTCTCGCGCGAGATTCTGGATCCCCAGATAAAGACCCGAGCTTTCTTCATTTTGCGCCTCCGAAGTTGCGCTGCGCCAATGTGTGGTTAAGTGAAATGGTGGCAGGTCGACTGACCGGAAGATGCGGTCGGTGCCAATCGGCACAGATCCCGGTGGGTTTCCCGCCCTTAATCGCGGCCAAAGATGTCGCGGGTGTAAACCTTCCAGGCGACGTCGTCAAGTGCGTCGGATCGCCGATTTGCGACGATTATGTCTGAGAGGGTCTTAAACTCGTCGAAGTCGTCGATGACGCTAGAGCCATAGAAATCTGTCTGTCGGAGCGCGGGCTCATACACTACGACTTTCACTCCCTTTGCCTTGATGCGCTTCATGACGCCTTGTATAGATGAGGCCCGAAAGTTGTCCGACCCAGACTTCATGATCAAGCGGTACATGCCGACCACGCGCGGTTGCCGCCGGAGGATGTCTTCAGCTATAAAATCCTTGCGTGTCGTGTTGGCATCTACGACCGCCGCGATGAGGTTCTGCGGCACATCTTGATAGTTTGCGAGAAGTTGCCGGCTGTCCTTTGGAAGGCAGTACCCCCCGTAGCCGAACGAAGGATTGTTATAGTGCGACCCGATTCGGGGATCGAGGCCCACGCCGTCGATAATCTGCCCAGAGTTCAGGCCATGGGTCGCAGCATAGGTGTCGAGCTCGTTGAAGTAGGCGACGCGGAGCGCGAGGTAGGTGTTAGCGAAGAGCTTGATCGCCTCGGCTTCAGTCGGGTCGGTGAGTCGCACGGGAACGTCCTTGTCGACCGCGCCCTCGACCATGAGGTCAGCGAACAGCTTCCCGTGCTCGCCCCGATCGCCGACCACGATGCGGGAGGGATGGAGGTTGTCGTACAGCGCCCGTCCTTCCCGGAGGAACTC
>JAEWAA010000184.1 GCA_023391955.1 Bacillota bacterium
GTATGAAAGCTCCCAGTGGGATTTCATCTATGAGCTGGCGGCGGCGGGGCTGGGGGTGGCAATGCTGCCGGAGACCATCTGCCGGTCCTTGGACAAAAGCAGAGTGGCGGTGCTGGACCTGGTGGAACCGCAGATTCCGTGGCATCTGGGGATGATCTGGGGCAAAAAGAGCTACCTGCCGCTAGCCGCCCGGGAGTGGGTGCGGTTTACCAGGGGGATATTTAACCCCCAAAAGTGAAGAGGAGGCCTGAACACGGTCTCGCGGGAAGCAAAAAAAGCCCGGGAGGCCCCGGGCCTGTGTGGAGCGGCAAGCTGCGGGATAGCTCCCGGTCAGCCCTCGTGCCGCTTGATATATTGCTCCAGCTTGATCCGGGTGTACGGCGGCAATCCCGACAGCATACAGCCGTAGCGGAATTCCCCTTCCCGCGAATCGATGCGGATGATCTTGCCGGTGATGGGGGGCAGGTCGGCTTCCTTGGGAAAGTGGATCACCACGAACATGTCCTGGGCCAGCGGAAAAGCCGAGCTGATCTGCAGTCCGCTTTCGGACAGGTCATGGAGGGTTCCTTCAATATTTTGTCCCGAGAAGCTGCCCTCCTGCTCCCATTGGTACACAGACAGATGCAGCTTGATGCCCAGGCTGATCCGGTTGGCGCCGCGGCGTTCCTTGTCTGCCGGTGCTGTCCTTTCGACCGAGGGGGTAATGGTGAGCTTCATCCAGTCCTCGTAGCATTGGATGACGGAGGAGAGGTCCTGATCCCCTAACCCTTTGGCCAGGCCCATCTGGAAAATGGACGTAGCCGCATGGAGCAGCGGCGCAGGAAGCTGGAACCCTGCCGTCAGCTTCTGGGCCAGGAGCAGATCCTTCAGCATCAGAGCGGTGGAGAACTGGTTGGAGAAGTCCCGCTGGATGATCTTGTTGCCCTTCAGCTCCGCCTGCCGGCTGTTGGCGCCGCCTGCAGTTACAATCTCCAGGAACTTCTCGGGGGAAAGCCCCGCCTTGGCCGCAATGGAGAAACCCTCCATCAAGCCGATGGCGTTGATACCCACGATGGTATTGTGGGCCAGCTTGGCATAGGAGCCGGAGCCGCTGTCGCCCATGTACAGGCATTTGCTGCCGAGGACTTCAAACAGGTCCAGATGCTCCTCATAGACGGCTTCCTCGCCGCCTACCATAAAGACAAGCGTGCCGCTCTCTGCGGCGGGTTTGCTGCCTGTTACAGGCGCATCCAGGAAGAAGGCCTGCTGTGCCTTCAGCTCCTCTGCAATCCTCTGGCTGGTGGCGGGAGAAACAGTGCTGCAGTCAATCACGGTAAGGCCCGGACGGGAGCCCTCAAGGATACCCCCAGGCCCGTACACGACCTCCAGCAAAGCATCATCATTGCTTACATTGGTAAAAATCACATCCGCCTGGCGGGCAGCTTCAGCCGGACTGGCCGCCTCCAACGCACCAAGCGCTTTCAATTGCTCCCGCTTGGCAGCCGTGCGGTTATAACCGTATACCGTATATCCGCTTTTGAGCAGATTGACAGCCATGGGCATTCCCATGGTGCCAAGTCCGATAAAACCGATGGTTTTCATCCAAGTCACCTCTTGTCCTTATCTTACCATGCGCCCGGAAGTATGTGAAAGACCTTACTTGCAATTCCGGCATTGAATAAGTATTCTTATCATAGACACCAGATATATGTAGGTAAACCTTCCCCCAAAAGTGAAGAAATGCTCTGAAGCAATGGAGGGTACTTTTGGAGGAGCCCCCAATTGGATAAGGAGGTTTTTGACCCATGAGCGGAAAATTGCAGTTTGATTACAGCAAAGCATTGGGCTTTATCGGCAAGCATGAGGTGGACAACCTGGCAGGCGCCATCAAGGCCGCCCACGATGACCTGCATAACGGCACAGGCGCAGGCTCGGATTATCTGGGCTGGATCGATCTTCCGGTGAATTATGACCGGGCGGAGTTCGACCGGATCAAGAAGGCAGCCGAAAAAATCCAATCGGATTCGGACGCACTGGTGGTCATCGGCATCGGAGGTTCCTATCTTGGAGCCCGGGCCGCTATCGAAATGCTGACCCATTCCTTCTATAATATTCTTCCCAAGGACAAGCGCAAGACTCCCGAGATTTATTTTGTCGGCAATAATATCAGTTCTACATATACCTCCCATCTGCTGCAGCTGCTGGATGGCAAGGACATCTCCGTAAACGTCATCTCCAAGTCCGGGACCACTACGGAGCCGGCTATCGCCTTCCGGATTTTCCGGGAGCTCCTGGAGCGCAAGTACGGCAAGGAAGGCGCCCAAAAGCGGATCTACGCCACCACCGACAAGGCCCGCGGCGCCTTGAAGAAGCTGGCCTCCGAGGAAGGCTACGAAACCTTCGTGATTCCGGATGATGTAGGCGGACGTTACTCCGTATTGACCCCTGTTGGCCTCTTGCCCATTGCCGTAGCCGGCGTGGATATCGATGCGATGATGCAGGGTGCAGCGGATGCCAGAACCGATTATTCCAGCCCGTCTGTAGCCGAAAATGAAGCTTACCAATACGCGGCTGTGCGCAACGCCTTGTACCGCAAGGGCAAAACCACCGAAATCCTGGTGAACTACGAGCCCTCCCTGCACTTTGTGTCGGAGTGGTGGAAGCAGCTCTTCGGCGAAAGCGAAGGCAAGGACAACAAGGGCATTTATCCGTCCTCTGTCGACTTCTCCACAGACCTGCACTCCATGGGCCAATTCATCCAGGAGGGCAACCGCAACCTGTTCGAAACTGTAATCCAGGTTGCTGAAGTACCGTACCACCTGACCATCGGAACCGATCCGACGGATCTGGACGGACTGAATTTCCTGAGCGGCAAAACCATGGATTTCGTCAACAAAAAGGCGTTCCTGGGCACCCTCTTGGCCCACAGTGACGGCGGCGTGCCGAATCTGGTGGTGACCCTGCCGGATATGTCCCCGTACACCTTCGGCTATATGGTTTATTTCTTCGAGAAGGCCTGCGGCGTGAGCGGATACCTCTCCGGCGTGAATCCTTTCGACCAGCCGGGTGTGGAAGCATACAAGAAGAACATGTTTGCGCTTTTGGGCAAACCGGGCTTCGAGCAGGAAAAGGAAGAGCTGGAGAAGCGCCTGTAATTAAAAAACCAGTTCATTCGGCTTGAAAAGTGAATAAATATGCAATCCGGTCCCCTTTTCGAAAGAGAAGGGGGCTGTTTATATATTAATGGCATGTCAGATTACATAACCGAAAGTATGGCGATAAACGGAAATAATCAGCCTTACGGGAAAATATTTACTGACAAACGGCCAATAAGTCAGGTAATATAACGTTAAAGCCTCCTGGTGGAATACATTTGTCCACTGCGGCGTGTATTTATGCCATGAATTGTTTGAGATATGTCACAATTAATTAATTGAATAGTTATAGAAATCTGATTACTTCTATGCTAGAATGCTTTAAAGCGACTCTATACGAAGGTGGATTGCTGCTGCATGTTATCGCAATACAAAACAGTCAGCCAATGGGGCTCCGCTGAGATTGTGATTAAGAAATCCCGGTTTATCGGGCAGGCCAAACCGGTGGAATCCGAGGAGGAGGCCATCGCTTTTATTGAAGCCGTGAAGAAGGAGCACTGGAACGCCACCCATAATTGCTCAGCTTATATGGTGGGGGAG
>JAEWAA010000262.1 GCA_023391955.1 Bacillota bacterium
TCCACCACCTCATGGGTCACATCCAGCGCCACCAGCACCTTGCGGATTTCCTTCTGCAAAGATCCCAATTGCAGGCCGATGCTGTCATCGGGCATGGCATAATGCTTGGGAGCCAGCTCCTCCATCAGTTGAATAACGGTTTGTCCTTTTGCAAGCATGCCATCAGCTCCTTCAACCGGTTGATGTCCTCCAAGACCTTCAAGCGCTTCAGGCGGGCCTCCTCCAGCTCCGAGCTTTCCATCGAACGGGCCACCCGCTCCAGCTTGGCGGTTTCCCGCCGCCACTTCTCCAGGAACACCGGCTCCGCCCGCTTCAACAGATACGGACCGAAGGCCAGCCAATCGGCCTCATCCACAGAACCGAAACCGGCCAGCTCCCGCTCCCGGTACAATTCCGCCTCCGCGGCGCCTCCGCCTTCAACATCATGTGCAGGGCATGCCGACAGAATCTCATAGATTTTGCCGTCTTCCTCCAGAATCTCCTCGCCAAGCAGCAGCCACCCGTTCCGGCGAAGCCAGACACGTACCTGCGTTTCGCCCACATTGGGCTGCAGCAGCAGATGGCGTACACCGGTCAGCTTGCCCTTCACACGGCCTGCCTCCAGAATCTCGGCGATTAGCGCTCCGCCCATTCCCGCGATGGTGACCGTATCCGCCTCACCCTGCTCCAGCACATCCAGCCCGTTGCCCTGGCGCACCTCCACAACCGCTCCAAGACCCGCTGCGGCAATCTGCCGTTTAGCGGCCTCAAACGGGCCTTTATTCAGCTCGCCTGCGATTCCATGGGCAATTCTGCCGCTTTGGGCCAGATGCGCAGGCAGCAGCGCATGGTCCGAGCCGATATCCGCCAGGCGGCTGCCCGGCTTCACCTGGGCGGCAATGGCCCCCAGGCGTTTTGACAAAAGTATCATCTACATAACCCACTCTACCCATTTTTTTCGCAAAGCGAACAGCACACCGCCGCCAACGGCCAGCTTTGCGCCCAGCAGGAGCTGCAGAACGTCCTTATCCAGACCGGTCCATACAAACCCGTACAGCTCCCCTCCAAACCAGCACAGCACACCGGTCAGGAAAAATACGGCGGAAATCTGCTTATTCACATGGTGCAGCAGCCAGGCCAGCCAGCATAACACCAGACTCAGGGGAACCCAGGAGAGCTCCACCCCTATCCAATCGATATCCGTTATATTGTGCCGCAAAACAAAGGCATAAATCAAGAGCAGCAGCAGCCACCCGGCAAAATGAAATACCGGGAATTTGGCGGCGATGCCCGTCAAAATCCAGATCATCCCGCATAATGCCACCACAAACACCAGAGGTACCGTGCCTGCATCCCGCAAATGGAGAAGGTAAATGCCGCCCAGGAGCAGAATGCCCGATGCACCACCGAAGCAAAGGCAGGAAACCAGAGGCTGCTTGAGCCGTTGAGCGGCCCCTACCAGATACAGGGTTACCGCCAGCACAGCCAAAACCCCGGTTTGCATCCAGAACGAAAAAGATGTAAAATGAAGACCAATAAAGGAAATGATTCCCGTAATTGCAATAATCGACAGCCATGTTTTCCAGTTGCTGTTGCTGACCGCCTTTTGTGAAATGCCCAGTACCGACGGGCCTTCCACCTCCCGGTCATCCATGTACAAGTTCATCAGGAAATCGCAATAATGCTCCGGCAGCAGCTTGCTTCTCCGCCACTTGTCGATTTCCGCCACAATAGTCTGAACCTTATCCTGATCCATCTCCTGTCACCTCGGCCGATTCCTGATAACAATCCTTACCTTATATCGGCTCCCGGGGGCATTTTTTTTACAAAGAAAGCCCCGCCGCTTCAGGCAGGGCTAACATACACGAAGAATAATGGTCTCACACCGGGGACAATTCTACTCCAGGAAGTCCTTCAGGCGTTTGCTGCGGCTGGGATGGCGAAGCTTGCGGAGAGCCTTGGCTTCGATCTGGCGGATCCGTTCCCGGGTTACGCCAAAGACCTTGCCCACTTCCTCCAGCGTCCGGGTCCGTCCGTCATCCAGGCCAAAACGAAGGCGGAGCACATTCTCCTCACGTTCGGTCAAGGTGTCCAGCACATCCTCCAGCTGCTCCTTCAAGAGCTCGTAAGCGGCAGCGTCCGCCGGCGCCAGAGCCTCCTGATCCTCAATGAAATCCCCCAGATGGGAATCGTCTTCCTCACCGATGGGCGTTTCCAGGGATACCGGCTCCTGGGCGATTTTCATAATCTCCCGAACCTTATCCGTGGACAGCTCCATCTCCTTGGCAATTTCCTCCGGAGTCGGCTCACGTCCCAGCTCCTGCAGAAGCTGGCGGGAGACGCGAATCAGCTTGTTGATGGTCTCCACCATATGTACCGGTATCCGGATGGTTCTCGCCTGGTCGGCGATGGCCCGGGTAATCGCCTGGCGGATCCACCAGGTGGCATAGGTACTGAACTTGTACCCCTTGGTATGGTCGAACTTCTCCACGGCTTTGATCAAGCCCATGTTCCCTTCCTGAATGAGGTCCAGGAACAGCATACCGCGGCCGACGTAACGTTTGGCAATGCTGACTACCAGCCGGAGATTGGCTTCTGCCAGACGGCGTTTGGCTTCTTCGTCGCCGTTTTCGATCCGTTTGGCCAAACCTACCTCATCCTCTGCGGAGAGCAGCGGCACGCGGCCGATTTCCTTCAGATACATCCGGACAGGGTCATTGATCTTGATGCCCGGGGGAAGGGACAGGTCATCGTCGAAATTAAATTCATCATGCTCCTGATCGTCGTGGGACATTGCCGGCATATCGTCCTCTTCGGATTCATTGCCTACCTCTATGCCCAGTTCGGAGAGCTGCTCGAAGAATTCGTCTATTTGTTCCGGGTCCTGATCGAAGGGCGACAGGCGCTCCATGATGTCCTTATACGTAAGTGATGAGCGCTTTTTGCCCAGTTCAATCAGTTGTTCCTTCACCTGGTCCAAGGTTAGTTCTGACTCGAGCTCCGTGTGTTGATCGTTCGCCATTTCTCCTACTCCCTCCTCCCTAGAATCATTCGCGTCAATAACCTTTGAACGAGTTCAATTGCTTTTCTAGGGCCTGAATATCTTTTTTCACTCTTGCGATTTCTTGCACAATCCCGCCTAGCCTGCGTGCCGCCTCCAGAGGGTCATGCATGCTTTCGGCTTCCAGGCGTTCTTTCTCTAATTGCTTCAGACGCGGATAAAGCTTCAGATATCCGATATAATCAGGAAGCGCCCGCAACGCAGGCTGCGTGTCGATCATGGATAACGAGGCTGCCGCGCGTTCCAGCGTCTCGTCCTCCAGACCCGCCATAAACTTGCTGATGTCCGGCTCATTGCCTTGCGCATAATAGGCATATAAATAAGCGGCAAGAGCCGCGTGAAGCTCTGTGGAAAACCCGTCCCCCAGCTCCTCCTGGACCTGCTGGGCCGCCTCCCGGTCATTCAGCATAGCTGCAAGAAGCGAAATCTCCGCATGCTCATGGGCGGGAAGAACAGATACTTTATTCCTGTTGTTTCCATTATTCCTAATATTATTCCACGAATGATCCGGATTATCCCCAGGCTCCCGTTTTTTCAGAAGATCCTGGCGGTATCCGTTCATCTGCTGGGTCAGATTGTCCGCCGCATAGGGGAATTCCGACGCCAGCTCCTGGATATAATGCTCACGCTGGTATGGGGCATCCAGCTCCGCTACCAGCTTCAGGGCGGATTCTATGTATCTAAAACGCCCGTCCACATCCGTCAAATTGAAGTTTTTGCGGATGTATTGCAGCTTGAACTTGGTGGAAGTCAGCGCTCCTTCAATGATCTCCCGGCGGAAGCGCTCCCCCCCGTGTTGGGTAATGAATTCGTGCGGGTCCTGCCCGCCCGGCAGCCAGGCCACCTTCACGTGGAAACCTTCCTTCTCCAGGAGCTCAATGCTCTTGAAGGCCGCATTCTGTCCGGCCGGGTCTCCGTCATAACAAAGCAAAGCTTCATCCGCATTCCGGCGCAGCAGCTGGGCGTGCTCACGGGTCAGTGCCGTTCCCATGGAGGCCACACCGTTCTGGATACCCGCCTCCCACACCTTGATGGCATCCACATACCCCTCCAGCAGCACCACCGAGCGGGACTTGCGGATTTGGGGCCGGGCCTGGTGGAAATTGTACAAATTGCGGCTTTTATTGAAGAGCGGGGATTCCGGGCTGTTCATATACTTGGGCTGAATATCCCCCATTGCCCGTCCGCCGAAGGCGATAATCCGCCCCTTCTGGTCATGGATGGGAAACATAATCCGGTCACGGAACTTGTCATAATAGCCCGAACCCTCACGGTGCGAAAGAAGGCCGCCCTTCTCCATCAGCGCCGGGTCGAAGCCGCGTTTCCCGAGAATCTCCGCCAGCTTGTCCCGCATATTGGGGGAGTAGCCCAGCTGGAAGGTCTCAATGATCCGGTCGTTCATTCCCCGGCTCCGCAAGTAGTCCAATGCGGGCCTGCCCTGCTCCGTATTCAGCATGATGTAATTATAGAACTTCGCCGTGAACTCATAGGCGTCATATAGTGCCTTGGCTTCCGCCTGCTCCTTGGTCTGCTCCGGCGTTACCGGAGCCCAATCCACCGGAATATGCGCTTCCTCCGCCATCTGACGGACCGCTTCGCCAAAGCTCAAACCCTCCACTCCCATGATGAAATGGATGGCATTGCCTCCGGCGTGACAGCCGAAGCAATGATAGATCTGCTTTTCCGGCGTGACGGTAAAAGACGGGGATTTCTCCGAATGGAACGGGCACAGACCCTTGAGATAATGGCCCTGCTTCGACAAATGCACATGACGGCCTACTACATCCACAATATCGTAAGCCTTCAGAACAGCCTCGATCACCTCATCGGGGATACGTCGGTTCAAAGCATAACCACCTTCATTCCAATTGACAAGTATAACTTATTCGCGCTCCCCGTTAATTTTCCTGCAAGGATTGCAAAAGTTTTGTCAAAGAATGTAGAAATCGTTCCCGGTCCTCTGCGGTAAAAGGCTTAGGTCCTTTGCCGTAATGCCCGTTTCTGCGCTGTTTAGCGTGTTCATGCCGGGTTTCCAGCAGAAAATCAATGTTTCCGTTGGTGTATTCCTGCCCCCGGTTGGACAGCACATACGCACGTTTCGCCAAGCCGATCGTCGCCAACCCAAAGTCCTGTGTTACCAGAATGTTGCCCGGAGCCAGATGATTGGCAATATACAAATCTGCCGATTGATCGGACCGGTCTACCTGCACAACAGTTACGCCGGGCTCCTCCGTGAGCCGGTGATCCAGGGACGCCACCATCAGCACTTGCGCGTGAAACTGGCGGGCTGCCTTGATAATCTCCGGTTTGACGGGGCATGCGTCGGCGTCAACAATAATGGCAAGCGGCTTCGTCAATTCTCTCACCGCCCTTGTTACGGATTGGCAATACTTCCGTAATATTATATACGATGGGGAAATAAAAAATCCTGCCTATCCCACAAAAAAAGCTTGACTAACGGAGCGGAATTTGTTCCATGATAATTCCCGCCGTTTCCTCCACTGCTTTATTGGACACGTCAATCACCAAACAGCCCAGCTTCTTCATAATCGTCTGGGCATGGGCCAGTTCCTCGTTAATCCGCTGCACCTTGGCATAAATCGCCTCTTCCCCCAACCCCAGCGCCTTCAGCCGCTCCTTGCGTATTTCGTTAAGCTTGTCAGGGTTAATGGTCAGGCCAATAATTTTGGCGGGATTCACCGTAAACAGCTCCCGGGGCGGAACCAGCTCCGGTACCAGGGGAACGTTGGCGACCTTATAGCTTTTGTGGGCCAAAAACATGGACAAGGGGGTTTTGGAAGTGCGAGAAACTCCGGCCAGCACAATATCCGCCTTGATGACACCGGTGGCATCCCTTCCGTCGTCATACCGGACGGCGAACTCCACTGCCTCCACCTTGCGGAAATAATGCTCATCCAGCTTATGGATGATTCCCGGCTCGTGGCGGGAGCGCTGGTTCAGCGCTTTTTCCAGGCTGGTGATAATCGGCCCTAACAGATCAATGCAGATGACCTGGTTTTCGGTGGCCCGTTCCAGCAGGTAATCCCGAAGCTGCGGAATCACCAGAGTGAACACAATTACGCCTCCGCAGGCAGCCGCATCCTTAACAATTCGGTCAATGCCTTCGGTTGTATGTATGAAGGGTCTGCGCTTTAATTCAATGGCCGCCGGCAAAAACTGGACAATCGCCGCTCGGACGACGGATTCTCCCGTTTCCCCGGCCGAGTCTGACACCACGTACACATACTGGACTTTTTTCCTGTCGGGCAATGGAAATCACCCTTCCTTTCCCATTCATCCTTTTTCTCAGCCAAAAAAGACTCCTGTTCCTGCGTCTGCCAGCAAGCTGCCAAGCACAGGAACAGGAGCCCGTTGTCTCACGGTTCCACCCTTATTTTGAAGAAAAAGCGGCATCGGCCAAGATCGTAACAAATTCCCGCTTTTCTGTCAAACCCCATTATTCCATCCCGTATTTCTCCATTTGGTCAAGAAAGCTGCGGGATTTCCATTTGGTTTCCATGTACATGTCCATCATGCCGCGCATACAACGCTTTAATTGAGCCTGGGTAACGGGTTTGACGTCAATCTCCCCCAACCGCCGCAAATCCATGGTTCGGAACAGACGAAGCAGCTTCAATGTTCCTGCTCCCAGCACAATTCCCTGTGGGTCCTTGGCCCTGCAGCGCGGACAAAGAATGCCGCCCGCCGCAATGCTTAAGGCCATTTCCCCTTCCTTACTGCCGCAGGATACACATTGATCCAGCTCCGGCATATAACCGGACAGCACCAGCATATGCATCTCCATAATGTGCGCGATGATATGGGGCGGCTTGTCTCCGGCAATTCCCTTCAACGCAGCCAGCAACTGTTCGAACAACGGAGCGTTGGGCTCCATTTCTCCGGTGAGCTTCTCCACCATTTCTACTATATATGCCGCGTAAGCTCCTTTCATGAGATCTTCCCGCAGCTTGTGAAAGGAGTCCGTAATTTCGGCCGCGTTCAGTGTTCCCATGTGGGCATTTTTGTAAACCACAAATTCCCCGTATGTAAAAAGCTGCGTGACGGCGCCGTGGCGGCTTTTCAGCTTCTTGGCCCCCCTCACCATCACGCCCATTTTCCCCGCTTCACGGGTGTATACGGATATGATTTTATGCCCTTCCCCGTAGTCCATGCTCCGGGTGACAATTCCTTCAACCTTATACAGCATGGGCATCTACTCCTAACGCTTGGCTGCCCCTGTTAGACCACCGCTTCTCCCTCTTCCTGCTCCTGCAGCTCCTCTGTCGGCGCCGCGGTTTCCTCAGGTGTCAGGATCTCCTTGTACAGCAGGTACGCATTCACATCTCCCGTTTTCGAAAAATAGTTCCACGAGAAGTCTCTCATCTGTACCATCCTCTCCTACCGTCTGTGAATTGCCCACAATTGTAGGATTGGAGAAAAGCGGTGAATCTATCCGAAGCAGTTATTGGGTAATCGAATCCCCCCTTCCCCCTTTCGCCAAAGGGGGAGACTTGGGCGCTGCCGCCCCAAGACCCCGGCAAGGGGTGCGGAGTGTGCGGGTGGGCCGTCTTCGAAGGGGGTTTGGGAGGGAGGAGCGCTTTCGTTCCCGTTTGGTAAGGCTGCCCGCCCATTGATTGGGGCGGGCAGCCTTACTTGGGCGGGAACACGCTGGAGGTTGGCGTTCTTCAGCGGCGTTTTGCCCGTGGGGGGTGCGGCGG
>JAEWAA010000304.1 GCA_023391955.1 Bacillota bacterium
TATGGAATAGCCACATTTTCTTGCGTGTTTTATCCACAATTAATAGACGCACTCAGGAGAGACGTTAATTGGGCGAAATAGGCGGCTATGAAATTCTAACGGAAGCCACAGCTCTTATTTTGTCTCCCGAGGTTCCGAACAGGGGGAAAAGCGGGCAATAACGGCGCTGGAGTCCGTTAGAATTTCAAAAGTGCCAAAATCAACAAAATAGCGTCCGTGGAGTCCGTTAGAGCATGGGAGAAGCGGTTGGACTTGGATACATACCGGCGGCAAAGTTTTTTTGTATGAGAGCAGCGAATTGTGTAAGCGAAATGCTGGGTGTATCGGCGCCGGTCTACTGCGGGTAAACGCCTTCGCGCAACCGGGTTATAATCTCGAAGCAGGCTCTGCTGTTATGGTAAGGGCATTTCCATTCGCTTACCTTAGGATCTTCTTGAGCCGGGGTCCCGGCCCGGTCTGTTTTCCAGAACCATTCCCCGTTGGTCCTGTCCAGGATATGGTCCCGGGTGAAGCTCCAGCAGTTGGCCGCCGCTTGCCAGTACCGTTCCTCGCCGGAGAGCTGCCAAGCGTTGACGAAGCCGACAACGGCTTCGGCTTGGCCCCACCAATGCTTATCCCCGTCCAGCACACCGGCTGCATCGCCTTCCCACATCACTCCGCCGTCGGTATCCACACCCTCGCGCAGAACAGCGTCCGCCATCTGCAGCGCAATCTCCCTGGTGCGGGTCAGAAGCGCCTCATCACCGAGAATCTCAGCAGCCTCCAGCAGCAGCCAGCTGCCTTCAATATCATGTCCGTAGGAGATAATCTCTGACATGCTGGTCCAATCTTCTTCGAAGAACATCAGAAAATGTCCGTTCTCCCGGTTGACGATATGCTGCAGCGTATCCTCAAGCAGCCGCCGGAGCTGGGCCTCCAGCCTGCTATTTCTGTACACCCGGAGGTAATTCGTGTACGCTTCCAGAATATGCAGGTGGGTGTTCATGGTTTTGACCGCATTTTGGTCCTGCTCGCCCAGGCGCAGACTGTCGTCCCGGGACCAATCCCGGGCAAATACGTCCACGTAGCCGCTGTGTACCGGGTCATAGCTTTTTTCAATGATCTCAAACAGCTCACCCGCTAAATCCAACAGCTCCGTCCTGCCTGTAGCCAGAATATATTCCGCAATACCGTAGAGGTAAAAGGCCTGGCCGTAAATTTGTTTTTTGGTGTCTAGCGGCTGCCCCAGATGGTCCACTGTCCAGAAGAAGCCTGGGTGGATCGGGTCCCGAAAGCGGGTCTCCAGGTAGTGGAGAGCCCTGTCGGCCATCATCCGGTATTCCGGGCGGGGCTCATGCCGGTATGCCCGGGCAAAGCTCCAGAGAATCCGGGCATGGAGCACAAGGCCTTTGGGTGCTTGCGGATGGACGGTCATGTCGGAGTCGATGCGGCCGATAAAACCGCCGTTCATATGATCCTGCGTATGCGTGAGCCAGAACTGCAGAATATTGTCCAATTCCGTAGACATCTCCTGCGAAAGCTGTTGGGGCTGCATAATGGTATACCTCCTGTGTTAGCTAGGGCGTGTCTGAAAACTCGATGAGGGCATCTTTCATCGCCTTTTCGTCCCTTGCTGCGTTACTTCCCCTTGACGTACCCCCGGTACGCCTGCGGAAAAGTGCCTTGCCATGAACGAAAATTCGTTAAAATCTGCTCCTCTCGGAGTTTTCAGACACGCCTAATTACGAACAGTGTAAACCCGTTATTTTGCTAACGTCAACGAAAAATAAGCTAACAAAAATTCTTGTAAACATCTCCTTTAACCTTTAATATAAGCTGTATCGAAGCAGAGGGGTTATGGGGGTTACGATGGACAAAAAGATTAGCATGCAGCAGATTGCGGATATGGTGGGTTTGTCCAAATATGCTGTATCCAAGGCTTTGGCAGGGAAAAGCGGGGTTAGCGCCAAAACCAGGGAGCGGATTATTGAAACCGCCACCCAGCTGGGGTATTTTAAGCAGCAGAGGCTTCAAAAGCGTGCGGGTGAACAAACTGAATCGGGGTTGGCATCTATGCCGGGTAGCCGGTTAGAGCCAAACAAACGGGCGGTAGTAGCTGTCCTGATGCCTAACGTTAGGCTGCAGAATATGGACTCGGGATTTTGGGGTGTCATTGTAAATGGAATCGGTTATGCCTTATCCCGTTTGAACCTGGGTATGCTGATACTGACAGAACATACTGCGGAGCATCTGCAAACGCTCCTGAAGCCCGAGCGGCTTCTGGGGGTGATCGGCGTTGGCGATATCTCCACATCCATGCTCTTGGAGGTGCAGCGTCTGGGGGTGCCCTTCGTATTGACGGATCATGAGGATTGCCTGGTGCCGTCCGATACGGTGTTTGCCTCCAATATGGACAGCATGTCCGCATTAACCGGTCATTTGCTGGCTTTGGGCCACAGAGCCTTCTGGTTTCTGGGGGATACGGGCTTCTCCAGAAGCTTCGCGGACAGGTGGTTGGGCTTCCGCAAGACGCTGGAGGAGCAGGGCATCCAGGTGGATCCGCGTACAGGCAAGCTGCCGCTTTCGGGGACGGACAGAGAGGGCAACATCCGTTTCCTGCAGAAGCAATTGGACGGGCTGCCGGCAGGACATCCATCCTTGCCTACAGCGTGGGTTTGTGCCAACGACGAGATTGCTTTGGCCGCGTTGGCGGTGTTGGAGGAGAGGGGGATCCGGGTTCCGGAGCAGGTGTCCGTGACCGGGTTTGATGATATCGGGGAGAGCCGTGAGGCCAAAGTTCCGCTAACCACTGTTCATGTCAAAAAGGTCCAGCTGGGAGAAAGGGCTGTTGCCGCCCTTCTGGACCGTACCCGGGACCCGGACAAACCCTTCGAGAAAATCAGCCTGGCCTGTGAGCTGGTTTTCCGCAGCTCCGCTGCCGGACCGGAATAAGCACTTTATCTGTCGGCGCCGCCCATATGGGCGATGAGCCGGGATTCATACCTTGCTTTGGTTAGGGCCGTTTCCCGCTTAACCTCCTCCATATGGCGCACACTTCCGGCCCGGTCATGTTTCCGGTAATGCACCGTGCTTTTGTTCATATAACAGAACTCCGTCCCGGACAAAAGAAGCCGGCACCACATGTCATAGTCATGGGTATAGGGAAGGGATTCGTCAAACAAGTTGAATTGTAACAGGAGTTCTTTTTTGATGACTATGGTACAGCCGTTGATCAGATTGCCCTCCAGCATATGGGGGAATAAATCGGGTGCAGCGGGAAACTGGGATCCCGCGGAGGGTTGGACCAGCTGCCCGGCTGCATCGATGATATCAAAATCCGTAAAGCTCACTGCCGCGTGATACGCCTCCATAAAGGCCAGCTGGCGCTCCAGCTTATCGGGGAGATATATATCATCGGAGCTGAGCCAGGCGATATATTCCCCGCTAGCCATGCGGATGCCCTTGTTCAATGCACTGGCCGTTCCGCCGTTGGTCTTCCGGATATAGCGAACCTGCTTGATATAAGGCCATATCAGCGCTGTATGTTCGGTGGAGCCGTCATCGATTACGGTGATTTCCACATTGGAATAGGTCTGCTGAAGGGTGCTTTCTATCGCTTGGCCGATATAAGGGCAATTATAGAATGGGATCAAAACTGATATTTTTGCCGGCATCCTAATCACACTCCTTCAACCTGTTGTTATTATCTTATTCCCGGGCTTGTGCGGTTGAAACGGGGGTGTTAGCCATTTTTCTGTACCATGGTGGAATCTTCATCCGCGGGCTTGAGCATCCGCCGATCTTTACTCACCCTTTGGAATCTATGGAATAATATATACGAATCCATAGTAGGAGGTGAGTGCATTGAGTTTTTTAGTAGATGGAAGAACATCGCAAAACGCCAGTACCTCAAACGCCATTGCTATTCCCATACTGGTGATTAATACGCCGCAATTATTCGGTCAAATCGGGTTGAACAGCGAAGGGGCTACCGGCACTCCGCGTGTAATCATGAATGGAACGATGTCTGTGCAGCTTCCTTTGGCACTGGTGGGAATTACCATCACCGTGGTCAGAGGCACCTTGGCTACGGATCCCGTAGTATATTCGTGCACATCCACATTTGATCTTGCCCTTCTTGCACCGCAGGTTATCACTTTCACAGCCGCCGATTATGACCCGCCAATGGCTCCCGTGCTGACTTACACGGCCTTTGTTTCATCCAACCTGTTGGGTACGATTCGTGTAGGCCCCGAGAATTTCAGCGGTATCCTGATTGCCGATGTAGAGGCAGCAGGCTGATTGCTAGAGCCATACAAATGCATATAAGAACCGGAAACAGGCGCAAGCCGGGTTTCCGGTTTTTTATTTGGCCACGAATGAGAATGTACGTTCTGGTAAGAAACATCTTAAATTCCTGCATATCAAACTGAAAAAACCGCATACTAAAAATTTTGGGGGTATGATAGTCTTAAATCACGGAAGGGGAACAGCAAGAAGTTCCAGACCAGGTTCTCCGGAAGCAAGCTTGATTATATAAGGGGAGGCTAAATACAAATGGCACTTACCAAAAAAGCATTAGCAGTATCCGTTTCGGGAGCGATGGCAATATCGTTGGTTTTGACCGCTTGCGGCGGGGATAAATCCTCCGGCTCGGACGCAAGCCCGGCAGCATCCGCAGGAGCAACAACAGCGGCCAGCACGGCACCGAAGAAAAATGTGAGCTTCACCATCGGCTACGCCACCGGCGATCCTGCATCCAAACAAGCCATGGCAGACGCTGTAGCGGCGTTCACCAAAGCGAATCCCAATATCAAAATTACCGACCTGTCGGAAGGCGGCATGGCTTCTTACCTGGATTGGCTGAAGACCAAGGATGCCGTTGGCGAATTCCCCGATCTGGTGGAGATGCGCGATACCCAACTGTTCTCCGAAGCAGGCAAAATCGCCGAGCTTCCAGCCGAATGGCTGAGCCTGTTCTCCGACGCACCGAAGCTGAACGGCAAGAACTGGACGGCTCCTATCGCAGGCACCGCACCGCAAGGCATTATCTACAGCAAGAAGGCGTATGCTGATGCCGGAGTCACTGCAGAGCCCAAAACCTACGATGAGTTCCTGGCCATCCAAGAGAAGCTGAAGGCAAAGGGAATTACACCGATCACCTTCGGCGGCAAGGATATTTTCCACTGGGGTTTCTGGATTAATAAATTCTTCATGGACGGCATGCTGGCGGATGATCCCAACTGGAACTCCAAACGGACCAAGGGCCAAGCGAGCTTTACGGATCCGGCACCGCTTCAAGCCATGCAGGACTTCACGGAATTGTTCACCAAGGGTTATGTGGAAAAGGGCTTCCTGAGCACCGCTGATAATCAGACGGCCTCTATGCTGGTTACCGGCAAAGCCGCCCAGCTGTTCTCCGGTCCCTGGATGTTCTCCCAAATCAGCCAGGCTGATCCCAAGTTCGACTATGGCTGGTACCCGGTGCCGGACCGCAAGGGCAGAGTGATTGTCAACGGTCTGAACACCCTGCAGGGCTGGTCCATCTCCACCAAGGCCAATGGCGATGCCGACAAAAAAGCGGCGATTACAGAATTTGTGAAGTTCTTCTTTTCCAAGGACCAATACACCAAATATATGAAGTCTGTCAACGGCATTCCGACCACCAAGGAAGCGATTACCTATGAGGCCGTTCCGCAAATGCAGCGGGTGCTGGAAGTCATGAACGACAGTAAAACCATCAAGAGCCTGCAGATTAACTCCTTCTGGGGAGAAAATCAAATGCCTCCGCAATGGCGTAACTGGTTCTACAAGATGGCTCAGGAATGGCTGACCAAGGGCGACTTCAGCGTGGAATACATGAAGAAGGCCGATGCCGAGTGGGATGCCAATATTAAGGCGAACGCAGCGGGAAAATAAGTTAAACAGGGAATGGGGCAACCTTCCAGGCAAATCCGGGCAAGGCGGCCCCTTCCTTAAATAGCTGTTCTTAGGAGTGAGAGTATGGCAAATACAGAGACCATTCAAGCTGCAACAACCAGGGCGGTGTCCAAAAAGAAAAAGTGGCCTGCTTTCTCAATATTGTTCATTCTGCCTTCATTTATCTTGTATACCTTGTTCGTGATTTATCCGACCTTAAACAGCTTTAATTTGAGCTTCACCAACTGGGATGGAGTCAGCGACACCATTCATTACATCGGTTTTGATAATTTTGTGGAAATGTTCCACAGTGAACGTGTCTATAATGCTTTGAAAAATACATTGATTATCTCCATCTCCCTGGTGGTGCTGGAGAATATTCTGGCCATTATGCTGGCGATGCTGGTGGATCAGGTAAAGTGGTTCAAGAATCTCTTCCGCAGTATTTTCTATTTCCCGGTGCTGCTGAGCGGCATTGTAATGGGTTTTGTATGGGCCATTATTTTTAACTACAACTTCGGCGTCATCAATCAGCTTCTGGAGCGGATCGGGCTGGATAGTCTGAAGGTGGACTGGCTGGGGAGCCCTAAATATGCCCTGTTGGCCATTATTATCACTACCGTCTGGAAGGGCGCCGGATATTATATGATTATTTATCTGGCCGGTCTTCAGGGTATCCCCCCTGAGCTTCATGAGGCAGCGGCCATTGACGGAGCCAACCGCTGGCAGCAATTCCGGCATGTAACCTTTCCTCTACTGGCAGGGGCCATGACAGTATCCGTGATGCTTTCGATGATCAGCGCTTTGAAAATCTTCGACCAGATTGCCGTTATGACCGACGGGGGTCCGGGTTTTGCCACGGAAACTCTCACGTATATCGTGTACAAAGTAGGCTTTGGCGAACTGCGGCAGGGCTACGGTACTGCATTGTCACTGGTATTATTCGTCCTGATTCTCGTCGTATCCTTAATCCAGGCCAAGTTGCTGCGGCAGCGGGAGGTGCAAATGTAAGATGAACAAATCTAAGAAATGGATCGATATCGCATTATTGGTTTTAGCCATCTTATTGGGCATCTTCTTCTTCTTTCCGGTATACTTCAGCCTGATTTCGGCATTCAAATCCAATGGTGAAATTTTGCGGGATGCCATTGCTCTGCCTTCGAGCTTTTACCTGGAAAGCTTCAAATACTTGCTTACGGAGACAGATTTTCCAAGAGCTATGTTAAACAGTCTAATATTAACGGTTGTGTCCATTGCCTTCATGATTTTGCTCATTCCTATGGCGGCGTATGCCATTGAACGGACCAAACGAAAGTGGAGCAATGCGGTGTATGTATATTACCTGGCAGGTATGATGATTCCGTTCCAGGTATATATGATTCCCCTCTTTAAGGAAATGCGTACACTGGGGCTATATGGAACCTTAACCGCCCCGATTCTGATTTATATTTCCGGCTCGGTTGGGATGGGCGTGCTGCTCTTCACCAGCTTCATCAAGGGTATTCCGGCGGAAATTGAGGAGGCGGCAGCCATCGACGGCTGCTCCCGGTTCCGGATCTTCTGGCAAATTGTATTCCCGCTGTTGGGTCCCTGTACGGCAAGTATGGTGGTGCTGCAGGGTCTTGGAATCTGGAACGACTTCCTGATGCCCAGCCTGATCCTCCATTCGGACAAACGGACCATGATTGTGGAAATCTTCAAATTTGTCGGCGAGCTGGCCTCCCAGTGGGATATGGTGTTCGCGGGAACCACAATGTCCATTATCCCGGTGCTGATCGTCTTTATTGCCTTGCAGAAGTATTTTGTCAAAGGAATTGCCGCAGGCGCCACAAAAGGGTAAAACCATCCATAAGCCGCTTCTGGAGTGTTCAGGGGCGGTTTTTACCCCATTTCGGATGAAAATTCGGGGTTATCGTTAAAAAATCCGTCCTGAAGGGGCTCCGCCTTGAAGGTAGAATAAGTTGGAAGTTTATGTCCAGAGAGAGAGGAACCGATCAGATGAGCAAAGTGGTTGTGTATGGAGCTCCCAAGGGAGCTATTGGCCGGGAGGATTTCGCCGTGCGTGTCCGGTTGCCGGGGGGAGAATGGCAGAACGTTTTTGTATATGAAGTGAAGGTAGATATGCATGAAGTGCGGCGTGCTTCCATGGTTTATTTTGATATGGAGGGAACCGTGGAGGTAGAGGTGGAAAGCTTGTCTGACCCTGTGGAGCAGGTGATGATCCGGCCGTTGTCTGTTGGGATGGTGTACCGCAGGGAGGGGAACCGGATCAGCTTCAGTCTGGACCGTCCGCGGAAGCTGTCCATAGAGGTGAACGGCCAACGTTTCTCCAATTTGCATCTGTTCGCCAACCCGTTGGAGACGGATGTGCCCGATCCGGAAGCGGATCACGTGCTGTTCCTGAAACCTGCCATCCACCGGACGGAGGATATTTACCGTTTGGCCCAAACCCCCAAGGGGCCAGACGCCAAAACGCCGGATACGCTGTATTTCGGACCCGGCTTCCATTGGCTGGAGGAAGGGATTCTGCGCATCCCCTCCGGTACCACCGTCTATGTGGCGGGCGGAGCCGTTGTGGCAGGCTCCTTTGTATGCGAGCGGGTGGAGGATGTGGTGATCCGCGGCAGAGGGTTGCTGTATCTGGCGGATTACCACCGGTTTTCGGCACTGCGCGGCGTACGGATTGTGTTTTCCAGGAATATTGAGGTGGAAGGCATCATTGCCGTTGATCCTCCGCATTACAGCATTTATCTGGGGAAATCGGACCACGTCCGCATCCGCAACTTCAAATCCTTCAGCACCCGCGGC
>JAEWAA010000364.1 GCA_023391955.1 Bacillota bacterium
CCCTATACACCGCGCGCAAAGGCCCACGCCACTCTTTCCACTCCGCTGTTATGGAGTGAGGTTGAGGCCAATTGCAGCCCGAAGGACTTTAATCTGTTGACCATCGGTCCGCGGCTGGCCCGAATGGGGGATCTGATCCAGAAGCTTGCGCCCCAATCCCTGGACCAGGTGCTGCGGTTCCTGAACAAGCTGTAACAAGCTGAGCTGTCAGAACAGCGGAGCCAGGAGTCTGGCGGCGCCTTCCCTGACCTTTTTCCAGCGGGGAAGCCCCTTAAATTCCGAAGCCTCCAGCTCCCGGCAGCGGCGCAGATCCAATTGGAACTGGCCTGCCAGCCTGGCCACCAGATGGCGGTCAAACAGCACCGCATTTTGCTCGAAATTGCTGAAGAAGCTGCGCATATCCATATTGGCCGTGCCTACACTAGCCAGCTTGTCGTCTACGATCAGCACCTTGGCATGGATAAAGCCGTTCTGGTACAAAAAAACCTTTACCCCCACCTGCAGAAGCTCCTCCAGATAAGACAGGGAAGCCCAATATACCATTCGGGAGTCGGGGATGGCAGGCAGAATGATCCGCACATCCGCTCCGCTTAGGGCGGCGGTCTTCAGAGCCAGCAGAATGCCCCCCTCCGGGATAAAATACGGTGTGGCCATCCACACTCTCCGCTCCCCTGCCGCTATTGCGGAAAAATACAGCTCCAGCATGGCATCCCACTTGCTGTCAGGGCCACTGTTAAGAATCTGCACCAGCTCCTGGCCCTTCTTTTCCTGCTCAGGCAAGAAACGGGTCCCCTCCGGCAGCTGTCCCTTCGCCAGGAACCAATCCCGCAGAAAGGTGTATTGCAGACGGTACACCGCATCCCCATCCACCCGCAAATGGGTATCCCGCCAAAAGCCTAACTTCGGGTCCTTCCCCATATATTCGTCTCCAATATTAAAACCTCCGAGAAAGCCGGTTTTGCCGTCTATGACTGTAATTTTGCGGTGGTTCCGGAAGTTCAGCCGTTTGTCCAGCAGCGCCACCAGAGGCGGCAGGAAACATCCCGTCTCCACCCCCGCTTCTTCCAGCCGCTCCACATACCCCTTGGTCAAACCCACACTGCCGATGCCGTCGTACAGCAGGCGGACCTCCACGCCTTCCCGGGCTTTTTTGATCATCATATCCCGGAATTCCCGGCCGATACGATCATCCCGGATGATGTAATATTCCATATGAATGTGGTCCTCTGCTTCGTCCATAGCTTCCAGGAGCGCAGGAAAAAACTCCTTCCCTTCATGGTAAAATTCCACCGTATTGCCCCTGGTAATGGGCGCACCCGGCAGATTCCCCAGAAGTCCCAGGAGCCGCGGCGCCTTCCCGATCTCCCGTGAATCATCAGGACCAGGCCGGTACAGATCGGACAGCCGGTCCATCTCCCGGTGCAGCCTCTCCCAGGCGCCCTTGGGCAGCTGCTTGATCTTCCGCTTATGCCGGTATTGCCGGGCGAGGAAATAATATAGGCCAAGCCCCGCTACGGGCAGCACCAGAAGGATGACCATCCAGGCCAAGGCCTTGGCGGGATGACGGTGTTCCAGGACCAGCAGAAGCAACGTCTGGAGAAGATACAGGCATAGCAGTAGGATGACCCAGAACAATTTATCCCCTCCCTATCGATTCCGTTCGGCAAGCGGTTCCCTGACAGAGTTCATCCGTTCCGGCCAGACTTTTAGTATTCCCCGCAGGCTGCGGGTACAAACCAAAAAACCGCCTCCGGCAAGCGGAAGGCGGTGGTGT
This sequence comes from Bacillota bacterium, assembly GCA_023391955.1. GTDB lineage: Bacteria > Bacillota > Bacilli > Paenibacillales > NBRC-103111 > Paenibacillus_AR. The sequence goes on from JAEWAA010000364.1 coordinate 1,775, forward strand.
AAACAGGGTTTACCGGGCGAAGAGTCTTCGCCTCAGGCGGCCACGTCCCTTTTTTGGAAGATGGTCCAGGAGAGGAAGTTGAACAGCAGGAAGTAAGCGACCAGCACAATAATGGAAAAGGTCATGTTCATTCCCTCCATCAGCGGCTTGCCCTCAATATATTGGGTGAGGTCCGTATTGGCGAACAGCCAGAACCGGCCCCAGCTCCAGTAGCTTACGAAGTTGGTGATTGCCTGCCCCAGGAATAAAAACAAAAGCGACATGCTGATAGCCAGCGAGCTGCTGCGGAATACGGTGGAAATCATAAAGGCCAGGGTCACGATCATGATCAGCTCGATGCATTTCAGCCCGTACGTGCTCATCACGTGCAGCACCATGCTGCTTTCCTCCACGGTCATATCCTTGGCTACATGGAGGTAAGGAGAGCCGATATCCGAGAACTGGTACAGCACGCCGTTCACCAGGAAGGAGGAAACAAACAGCACCACCAGCAAAAGCAGGGAGAACATACTCACCGATATGTACTTGGACAACAGAATTTTGGCCCGGCCCGCCGGACGGATCAGCAGCAGCTTGATGGTGCCTGTGGCGAATTCGCCCGCTACAATATCCGCTGCAATGACCACTGTAAAAATTGTAACCAGCTGAATCAGGATGGACATGGACAGCACCATACCCCAGAGCGTGTTCTCCGAGGGCGGGATATCATGCTCAAGACGATACTGGTCCAGCACAATGGAGCGCCTGATCTCCTCCTGGGCCAGCACCGGAAGCCGGTTGCTCTCCTCCAGATAAGCCTGGTTGGATTGCAGCCGGGCCTGGGCACGGACCTCCCAGCCCTCATTGGTCCCCGTATCCGTCATTCTGCTGATAATGGAAAAGGAGCAGGAGATGGCCACGAGAATGCCGATCAGAATCCAGGTCCGGAGGCGGCGGTAAATCTTCATATTTTCATTTTGAAGCAGGCTAAGCAATTTGATCACTTCCCGTCATTTCCAGGAATTTGTCCTCCAGCGAAGTGGTGACCGGATGGATTCCGAAAATCTTCACCCCCGCATGGACCAAAAGGGCGGTAACATCGGCGATTTCCTCCCGGTCCAGCTGCAGGACAATACCCTCCTGCTGAAGCTCCGCCGGGTAAGCCCCGTCATTCTGGGCCAGCACCTGATGCGCCAGCTTGGTGTCCGATACCTCGAAGACCACAGTGCTGCGCCCTCCCGCCTGGACGAGCTCCTTGGTGGTGCGGACATCCACCAGACGCCCGTTCTGGATAATGGCCACCCGGTCGCACATGAGCTCCATCTCCGAGAGAAGATGACTGGACACGATAACCGAAACTCCTTCGTCCCGGGAGAGCTGGCGGAGGTAATCCCGCAGCTCGCGGATTCCGGCAGGATCGAGACCGTTGGTGGGTTCATCGAGAATCAACAGCCTTGGCTTATGGAGCACCGCCTGAGCTACACCCAGCCGTTGGCGCATGCCCAGGGAATAGGTTTTCACCTTGTCATGGATCCGGTTCTCCAGCCCCATCAGCTTGACTACCTCGGCAATCCGGTGATGGGTGATGCCGGGCACCATACGGGCGTAATGGACCAGGTTGTTCCATCCGGACAGAAATTTGTACATTTCCGGATTTTCCACTATGGCCCCTACCTGCTTAATCGCCTTCTCAAAATCGGTGAGGATACTATGCCCGCCGATGAGAATATCCCCCTCGGACAAGGACATCAGGCCCACCATCATCCGGATGGTGGTGGTTTTGCCCGCTCCGTTAGGCCCCAGGAAGCCGAAAACCTCCCCTTGTGGAACCTGAAAGCTTAATTTATCGATGATCGTTTTGCCGCCGATTCTTTTGGTGACATTCTGCAGCGTAACAATGGGTTCGTTCATGTATACCTCCTGTGTCTCGCTGTGGAACGGTTTTACCAATTGCTGTCATCTATCATAGCGCGTTATCGTCTTTTTGCATAGTCTCCTTTCCCCATCATAGTGCAGTCCGGTCACATGACCGCGCTCACTTCAGGTTTAGGCCGGAATTTAGTACAATGGTAAAAACAATCCCCCAAAAGTGATGCGATGCATCAAGGCTACATTCGGGTACTAATGGAGGATTTCCCGGGAGAATATGCGTATGGTGATCGAAAGACGGGCCTGGCAGTGGCTGGACTGGGTGATGCTGGGTGTGCTTACCTCCGGTCTGGCTATAGGACTTCTATATGTAGGGACAATTCCGCAGCTGACCGGATTTCCGGAGCGGGCCGGATATATGCTGGCGCTTATGGTCTGCTATTTTGCCCCGCTCTTGTTCTGGCATCCGGGTTATACCCATCTGTGGGCGCTGCCCTTCAGCGTGC
>JAEWAA010000445.1 GCA_023391955.1 Bacillota bacterium
TTGACAAGATGATTAGGGTTGCCCGCCAGCTGTCCCATATGAATTACAAATCTCGTGTGCCTGTCCGCAGAAAAGACGAAATCGGGGACCTGGGCCATGCCATCAACACCATGGCAGACAGCCTGGAGCAGCAGATGAACCGGATTCTGGAGAATGAGGGTCGGATGAAGGCGGTACTGGAGGGCCTGATCAACGGGGTGCTGATGATCGACAAGGACGGGCGGATTGCCCTCTTGAACCGCTCTGCGGAGAAAATTCTGGGCTTCCGCCAGGAGGAGCTGCTGGGCCGCCAGTACCAGCATGGCAATCTCGCACCGGAGCTGACGGAGCTGATCGCGATGTGCTTCAGCTCTATGGAGCAAATCCGGGATGAGCGGACCCTGTATTTTCCGGAGGAGATTCTGCTGGAGATTAACCTGCGGCCGATGGTCATCGGAGGGGAGGATTTTGCCGGGATTCTGATTGTCCTCCACGATATTACCGCTGTCCGTAGATTGGAGCGGATGCGCAGTGAATTCGTAGCCAATGTTTCCCATGAGCTGAAAACACCGGTTGCCTCGGTGAAGGGTTTTGCGGAGACGCTGCTGGCGGGGGCCTTGAAGGATGAGGAGACGGCCAAGTCCTTCCTGCAGATCATCTATGATGAAAGCGAACGACTGAACCGTCTGATCGGAGATATTCTGGATTTGTCCAAAATCGAGTCCAAACGGGTGCCGCTGCAGCTGTCCCCGGTTCATCTGAACAGCTTTATGGATCATACGTTGCAGATGCTGGCGCCGGAGGCGCAGAAGAAGAATATCGAGCTGAGGCTGCAGGTAGAGGAGGATCTGTATATGGAGGCGGACGAGGACCGTCTCCGTCAGATTATGATCAATCTGTTGTCCAACGGCATTTCTTATACGCCGGACGGCGGGAAGGTGAGCGTTACTGTACAGGCTATGAATGTGGTAAACGGCGAGGATCCGGAAAATATCCGTTTTGTGATTGCAGACACGGGCATCGGCATTCCCCGGAAGGATCTGCCGCGGATCTTCGAGCGTTTCTACCGGGTGGACAAGGCCCGCTCCAGGAGCTCTGGAGGGACCGGACTTGGCCTCTCCATCGTGAAGCATCTGGTGGAACTGCATAAGGGACATATTTCCGTGGAAAGCGAGGTCGGCGCCGGCAGCCGTTTCATTCTCGAACTTCCGGTCCTCCATTGACAACAAAAAGGGACTGGACTTACAATTTGTATGACCCTTATCCGGGTCGGCGGTTTGCGCCTGCCCGGATTTTGGACAAGACAGGCTGAAAATGAAGGTGGAGAAACCCTTGGCCCATAGTATATTGGTAATTGAAGACGAACCGACGCTGTCCCGCTTGCTGTCCTACAATTTAGCCCAGGAGAAGTATGTGGTGAAGGTTGTGGATCATGGGGGAGAGGGGCTGCAGGAAGCGCTCCGGCATCCCTACGACCTGATTATTCTGGATATTATGCTTCCGGGTATGAACGGCTTCGAGGTATTGTCGAAGCTCCGGCAGAAGGAATGCCGGACGCCGGTGATCATTCTGACCGCGCGGAATGCTGAAGAGGAGGTTGTCCAGGGTCTCAAAAGCGGCGCCGATGATTACATCACGAAACCCTTCGGCGTGGCGGAGCTGCTGGCGCGGGTTGCCGCTGTGCTGCGGCGCACCGGACCGGAGGACAGCAGGCAGGAGGCGGCGGAGGAAGGAACGGACCGGGTGATCGTGGCCGGGGATTTGAAGATTTATCCGGAGCGCTACGAGGTGAAGCTGAACGGGGAGCCCATCCCGCTGCGGCCGAAGGAATTCGAGGTGCTGCTGTATCTGGTGCAGCGTCCAGGTGTAGTCGTGACGCGCGATGACCTGATGAACATCGTGTGGGGCTTCGATTACATCGGCGGGCAGCGGACGGTGGACGTCCATGTGAGCTCGCTGCGCAAGAAGCTGGAGATGAACCAGCAGTCCGTCCAAATCGACGCCATCCGCGGCGTGGGTTATAAGCTGATTACCAAAGGAAGCCGCTCCTGATCCGACAGGAGGGCTTCTTTTGGTTTTGCAAAAGTGCATCTATTCTGCTGAAATTCTTCCTCTCCCTACACTCCAAATGCAAAAATGCAGCTATTTTCCGCCGCAGGCTCCATCTTACTCCCATCTGACGGAAATAACTGCACTTTTGCATGATAGACCATAAAAACGAAGGTTTGTTTACCAAATAAATGCACTTTTGCATTTCGAAGAGGTTAAGAGTAACGTCCCGACGTGCGCGTCCCTCTCCAGTTCACCAACCTAAACCCAACTCAACAAACTAATATGCCCTTTACTCTCGTTCAAACACTCATCCGGCACCGGCTATGCTGGATGAGGATCAGCCGCCTCCAAAAAGCCGCACCAATTGCGTGATTCCGCAATCTCCCCGGCCTTGCGGCAGGACCAGTTTGGGAAGTCACCCCATTTTCTTCCGGTACTCATTGGGGGAGCATTGGTTGTACTTTTTGAACACCTTGTAGAAGTGCGCCATGTTGGGCATGCCGATGCTGTCCGCCACCTGGGTCACGCTGACGTCCTGGGTGAGCAGCATACGCTCGGCTTTTTTGATCTTCTTGAAGTTAACGTATTCCAGGAAAGACATCCCCATGACCTTTTTGAAATATTTGACAAAATAATAATAGCTCACATTGGCGATCCGGCAGACCTCTTCCACCTGAATCCGGTTCTCCAGATTTTCCTCCACATAATCCAGCACCGGCTTCAGCCGGGTCATATCCCCGCGCTCCTTCAGGCGGATCAGCTGCCGGGTGTCATTGCGCAGGAGCGCCAGCATAATGGATTTCACCTGGAGGCTGGCCGCCATTTCGTAGCCTTCCCGCTTTTCCTGCACCTCGTGCAGAATCTCCTTCACCGATTCCAGCGCCTGGCGGGCCACGTCCGGATGCTCCTCGAAGATGTAATTGAGCTTATGCAGCGCAAAACCCGGCTGTGAAATGGAGCGGAAGTAATTCAGCGTGCTGTTCTCCACAAATTGCTCGATATCGAATTGGAGCACGATATATTTCAGCCCGTACTGCTGGTAGCAGCGGTCCTTATGCAGCTCCTTGGCACCGATGATAATGACATCACCGCCCTGCAGGATATACTGCGACTCCTCCACGTTGACGTCCAGGCGTCCTTCCAGGATGCAGAGAATCTCCAGTTCCTTGTGATAATGCCACTTGCTGCCCCCGTCCCGGTTGCTGGATGCCTGAAAAATGCGCAAGGAGATGAAGGGATTCTCGAACGTGATTTGCTCATGGATCGCCTGATCCTGGGATAATTCCATAAGGGCCTCCGAATGACAAAATAGCATAAAAGGACAACTAGAACGGTAATTTATTTTTGCGTCTCCTTTGACTATACTACAAGTGTAGTTCAGTTGCGAATACCCTGGAGCGGCAATCAAAAGGAGGACATACGATTAACATGGCAAAAAAGTTGAAAGTCGCAATTATCGGATGCGGCGGGATCGCCAATGGCAAGCATCTGCCGGCACTGGCCAAGAAAACAGACGTTCTGGAGCTTGCTGCATTCTGTGATATTATCCCCGAGCGGGCAGCCAAAGCGAAGACCGAATACGGAACGGAAGAATCTCTGGTCCTGACCGACTACAAGGAGCTTCTTGACAACGCTTCCATCGATGTGGTTCACGTATGTACCCCCAATGATTCCCATGCGGAAATCGCCATCGCCTTCCTGGAGGCCGGCAAACATGTGATGAGCGAAAAGCCCATGGCCAAAACCGCCGCTTCCGCCCGCGAAATGCTGGCCGCGTCCGAACGTACCGGTAAACTGCTTACCGTTGGCTATAATAACCGCTTCCGCCCCGACAGCCTCTACCTCAAGGAGCTGTGCCAGCAAGGGGAGCTGGGTGAAATCTATTACGCCAAGGCGCATGCGCTGCGCCGCCGCGCCGTTCCCACCTGGGGCGTATTCCTGGACGAGGAAAAACAAGGCGGAGGCCCGCTGATCGACATCGGCACCCATGCCCTGGACCTGACCCTGTGGATGATGAACAACTACGAGCCCAAGGTCGTGCTGGGCAGCACCTACCGGAAGCTGGCCGACAACGTAAATTCCGCCAATGCCTGGGGACCGTGGGATCCGAAGCAATTCACCGTGGAAGACTCCGCCTTCGGCATGATTACCTTCAAGAACGGTGCAACGGTTCTGCTGGAATCCAGCTGGGCCATCAACCTCCGCAAGTTTGAGGAAGCCAAGGTTACCCTGGTAGGCACCAAAGCAGGAGCCGATATGGACGGCGGCCTGTTCATCAACGGCGAGAAGAACTCCCGCCTGTACACACAGGAGATTGAGCTGAAGTCCGGCGGCGTCGCCTTCTACGAGGGCAAGTCGGAGAACAACGTGGATGTGGAAATGCGCGTATGGTACGATGCCATCCTGAATGGCTCCCCGCTGACCGTTACACCGAAGCAGGCGCTGGTGGTATCCGAAATTCTCGAGGCCATTTACGAATCCGCCAAAAACGGCAAAGCCATTTCCTTCGAATAAGCACTTATTCTTTAATAAAACGAAAGCCACCCGATGCAGCATTCGGGTGGCTTTTATTTGAATACACAGCTGCCAATAAGGTTAAATAGATCATACAGGGTCTTCTGGCTGCAGAAGCTATATTTTTTATTTGAGGGGGAACATCAGATGGCCAAAAGCTTTGGCGCAAGTAAAATCAGAAGAATTCTCACGGTGCTGCCCAGGGTGTGGAGACTGCTGTCATCCTCCAGAGTCCCGCTTGGAGAGAAGCTTTTGTTTATCATTCCCGCCGCGGTTTATTGGGTGATGCCGGATGTGATGCCTTTTATGCCGCTGGACGACATTGCCGTAACCCTTCTCCTGGCAGGTTGGTTCGCCACACGGATGGAGAAGAAGTACGGAACGGATGCCCCGATTCTGAAAAAATAATTACTTTACCCCCAGACGCATACGGTAGCCCAAACGGACCAGGCGGGTTTCACTGCCCAGACTTTCTTCCGTCGTCTTTCGGAACTGCTCCAGTTCTTCTTGAAGCTCATCCGCCGCACCCAGCTTGATCACGGACTGTATACCGCCTTGACTCATGGCCATGCCGATGATTCTGGCTGCATCACACCGTTCCTCGTTATGAAAAACAATTTCCTTCACAAAGCGGAAAACTCCGCTTTTTTTCATTCGGGCCAGATGCTCCGATTTGTCCAGCTGCTTCACGGATTCCTGCGGCGGCACCAGCCGGTTGAAAATCTGTACTGCTTTGGCGATAAGCTCGCCGTAAGCCTGCTCCGCTTCCCAGCCGATGCTGGGGGGCCAATCGCAATCGTAAGCCCCGAAAACACCGCCTGGAGCCAGCACACGTCCGAACTCCTTCAGGGTGCTGACCGGCTCCATCCAGTGAAACGCCTGGGAGCAGGTGATCATATCTGCCTCTCCATCGGCTAACCCCAGCTCATTACTGTACCCGGCGCGGAAGGAAAAAGCAGTTCCGCCTGGCTCCATTCCCCTCAGCTTCTCCTCCGCCTTCAACCGCATATCCGGGTTTGGTTCAATCCCCATCACCCTGTTGGCGGCGCCGCCCCAAATAAAAGTGGATAAACCCGTACCGCATCCCACGTCCACAACCAGCTCCGGCTTTTTGCCCAGATACAAGGTCAACAGTTCCTTTACTTTTTGGGGAGCGGCAGGACGGTGGGCGTCATACAGCTCTTGGAACCCCAGAAACCGGTCCACATTGCTTTGATGATTGACTTTTTCGTGCATAACCCAAAATCCCTCCAATCGGTTGATGGCCCGGCTTGAATAATCCGAGAATACCAACAATTGGAGGGAGTGGCAAGAGTCATCATGTTCATTCGGGGGGGGAGTGCGCCCTTAACCTTCCGGTCCCAGCAGACCGCTGGCTCCGATATCCGCCTTCGGATAACTCAGCTTCATATCCCGGAACGTATCCGCAATGATCCGCTGCACCAGGTAATCCCGGAACCAACGGTGGTTGGCGGGTACGATGTACCAGGGACACTCCGGAGTGGAGGTTTCCTTAAATACATCCTCATAGGCCTCCACGTATTGGTCCCAATACCGGCGCTCCTGCAGGTCACTGGGGTCGAACTTCCACAGCTTCTCCGGATTCTCCATGCGCTCCTGGATTTTCTTCAATTGAAACTCCTTGGAGATGTGGAGGAAAATCTTAATAATCCGGGTCCCGCTGTCCGTCAGCAGCTCCTCAAAATGCCGGATATGGGCCAGCCGCCGCTGTGCCTCCTTGTTGTTGATCATGCCATGGACCCGGGTGATCAGCACATCCTCGTAATAGGAGCGGTTGAAGGCGGCGATGTAGCCCTTTGGCGGCGTTTCCTTGTGGCAGCGCCACAGGAAGTCGTGGGCCAATTCCTCGCCGATCGGTTTTTTGAAGCTGACGGCGCGGAAGCCTTGGGGATTCAGGCCGGCCAGGACTTTTTTGACCACACCGTCCTTGCCGCTGCAATCCATCCCTTGAAAAATGATCAAAACACTGCCTGCTTTGCTGGCAAACAGCTTCTCCTGCTCCTCCAGCAGCTCTTCCTTCAGCTTGTTGAATTCCTGCATGGCCGTTTCCTTGTTCTTCATACCGGCGGTATCGTCGGGATCGAAGGCGGAAAGGATGGTTTTACGTGGCTCTTCCAGCCGGTAATGGTCCAGCATATGCGGGTCACACTCCTTGATGGAAAGTACGGGACAATAGGTGGATATTACCCTATTTTACACCCTTTTAATCTTTTTTGGCGCGGTGGTGGGGGGGAGCGCTGGGCTGGGGCAGAACGGAATTCCGCGTAACGGAACGGAGAGGCTCTTAAACACAAATTTGGCCCTCGCTCGGATTCTAACGGAACTCCACGACTGTTAGACCGCAAATTTGCCGCCAGCGAGGCGCCGTTTCCCTTCTAAGGGTGTCTCAGTTCCGTTACATCTTCGGAGGGCGTTTTTTTTGCTTTTAAGGGTCGCTGAGTTCCGTTACAGTCGGGAGAGGGAGGGCGGACCGGCGGACCACTTTCCCAACAAAAAAAGGCTGCCCCCAGGAGCAGCCCCGCCAAACGCAAACGTATCTTTTACTCCACCACAAAGCTTTGCAGCGAGCTGAACAGCTCCTTGGACAAAGCATGAATATCCTCCGCTTGTCCGGCCACATGGCGGATAGCCGCATCCTGCTGCAGAGAGGTGGCGTTCACCTCCTCCACACCTGCCGCTGTTTCCTGGGCCACCGCGGCCACCTGCTGGAAGTTCTCCACCAGTTCCCGGCATTTCACCCGGATGGTGTCCACCTTGCCATTCACCTGGCCGATCCGGGAGGAAACCTCCGCCGCGGAGCCGGCAATAGCCTCAAACGAACCAAGGCAGTTGGCTACCTGGCTGTTCTGCTTCAGAATCATCTGCTGGCTGTTGGCAAGCTTCTCGCCCAACGCCGCAATTTCCCCGCTAAGCCCGCTGATAATCCGTTCGATATTCTTCGATTGTTCACCCGTATGTAAGGATAATACCCGGACCTCCTCGGCAATGACCGAAAATCCCTTGCCGTAGCTTCCTGCCCGCGCCGCCTCAATGGCTGCATTCAACGATAAGATATTGGTTTGTGAAGCAATCTCTCCAATAGTGCCTACTATGGCTCCGATTTTCGAGGAATGTTCGGAGAGTCCTGCCATGGATTGCTGCACCTGAAGGAGCAGCTCCTCCGTTTGTATGGATGCCTTCTGCAGCGCTTCTACAGAGGTTTGTCCATCCTTGGTGTTCTGCTGGGAGGCTTTGCCGCTTTGGCTCATCAGCCGGGCATATTCCCAGATATCGCCGATTTCCCGTTCCAGCTGATCGAGGATTCCCGCGCTGTTCTCCGCTTGTTGAGCCTGCTGCCCCGCACCTTTGGCGATCTCCTGGATAGCCGTAAGGATATGGGCATTGGCAGAGGCGGTGTCCTGAGAATAACGCTGGAACTGTCCGGAATGCTCATCCAGAGAAGTGGCAGCGGCTTTGGTTTCCAATACCATCTCCCGCACCTTGTCCACCATTGTATCGAAAGCACGGCTCAACTGGCCCAGCTCATCCCGGGAGGTGGAGTTGATCTTGTGGGACAGGTTTCCTCCGGCAATAACGGAAACCGCATTCTGCAGCCTTCGTATGCTCCGCCCAAAGTAGAGAATGATAATAACGGCGACGGCTGCTCCCAGAATAATCGCCAGAAAAGAGTAAAGCCACATGGACGCGGCGCTTTGGTCCAGCGTCTCCCGGGAGATCCCCATTGCCGACTCTGCATCCTGGCTGAAGGCTGTATAAAACTGGTCGGTGAGCGTGAATATTTTGTCCCGCTGCTTCTGGGTTTCCTCATAAAGATATTGGGTGTTCATTTGCTTCTCGACATCTTTCAGATTCGGATCGGAAATGATGGTGACTGCCTGGTCGAACATATTAAGATAATCCGTGGTGGCCATCACCAGCTGACTTCTCCATTTCAGCTGCTCCTCGGTGGAGGCGGTGTCTCCCAGCTGCTTGGACTGCTCCAGAAACACAGGACGTGCTTCCTTGTATTTGTCGATAAAGGCTTGCGTGCGGGAGATCATCAGTCCGGAAGCAATATCCTTGATGTCCTGGGCCGCACCCTTCAGCTCAAGGGCCTGCATCTGCAAGCGGACTTTGCTGTCCTGGGTTTCCATGTTGGCGCGGATCCGTCCGATTTGCCCGCTATTGAAAACCGCTGCCACTACGAATACGGCAATAATGGCAGCGAAGCCGATCCCCAAGCGCAGCTTCAGGGTCAGCTTCAATCCGGGGAATCTCCCCGCTAAGCGGGGGTTGTGACGAAAAAGCATGTGCAAACACCCTCCAACGTTCGAATGAATTACGCTTCAACTATATAGGCGATTTATAATCGCAGCGTCACGGAAATGTAAGGGAATTGTAAAGTCATAAAGTTGTCGAAACCTTGGGAAATCGCCCCTATTCATGTTATTGCATGTTTAAAATCTTTTACACTCCGTTTACGAATCTAGGGTTTAAGCTTAACAAAACGCTGTTACCATGGGTTACAGAAAGATAACACTAAGGAGGACAAAGAGAACATGTCTAAGAAATGGTTGGTACTGATTCTTTCTGCAATGATGATGGTGGGGGTTTTGGCTGGATGCGGAGGCAAAAAAGAAGAAAATTCTGCCAGCAGCCCGGCAGCAAGCACAGCGGCATCGGCGAGCACTGCAGCATCTCCCGCAGCATCCAAGGCACCGACAGTGGAAGGCACCGTTACAGCTTCCGGCTCCAGCGCATTGCTTCCTCTGGTAAAGGCTGCTGCTGAAGACTTTATGGCCAAGAATTCCAAGGCTACCATTAACGTAACCGGCGGCGGTTCCGGCACAGGCTTGAAGAACGTAGCAGACGGCACCTCCAACATCGGTAACTCCGACGTGGCTGCCGGCGACGAATATAAGGACAAGGGTCTGGTTGACCACATTGTAGCTGTAGCGCCTTTCGCCATTATCGTAAACAATGATGTAACAGTAGATAACCTGACTAAGCAACAAGCTGCCGATATTTTCTCCGGCAAGATCACCAACTGGAAGGATGTTGGCGGCAAGGACCAAAAGATCACCGTGATCCACCGTCCTGACTCCTCCGGCTCCCGTAAGCTGGTTCAACAAATCGTACTGGGCACTGCCCAATTCACCAAGGACGGCATCACTCAAGCGGAATCCGGCGCCATGAAGACTTCCGTAGCTTCCACTACCGGTTCCATTGGCTATATCGATACTCCTTACATTGACAACACCCTGAAGGCTGTTAAGTTCGATGGCGTTGCTTACTCCGCTGATACCATTAAGGGCGGCACCTACCCGCTGTACGGCATTGAGCATATGTACACCAAGGGCGAGCCTACCGGCGCTACTAAGGCGTTCCTGGATTACATCCTGGGCGACGAGTACCAAAAACCTGCTGCCGGCAAGACCAAGTCCAAGATTGAAGAACTGGGCTTCCTGCCTGCAAGCCTTGCCCCTAAGAAATAATGAAGGAACACGTTTCAATCCAGACTACTAGATAAAGATGATAAAAGCTCTGCCGCAAGGCGGGGCTTTTATTGCGGATGAGAGTGGAACCGGAATGCGAATACAACATAGGACGGCGGACGAAAATAGTCGAAAGCCGTCTTTTGTTGTGTCTTCCAATACGCCGAAAATGTTTACACCACGTTTACAATTCATTAATGATTCCATAACAGTGGTGAATTAGAATGAAGCAAGTAGAGAGAGGCGTTATGAAGGAGGTTTTTAATTTGTCAATCGCGGCGGAGGAAGTTCCTGCTACGAATGAGCGAAAGTCTGGTCCCGTATCACGCTGGACCAGAATCCGGCTTGGGGAAGACGCAGCCATGAGATGGGTGTTTATCCTAAGCGCAACAATCGTGTCTGTTATCATTTTTACATTGATTTTTTTCGTGGGTTATCAAGGGACACAAACCTTCCGGGAGGTGTCCATCAGCTCCTTTTTCTTCTCCCTGGACTGGACACCCAGCGAAGGCCGGTTCGGAGCATTCCCATTCTTCTTCAGCACCATGGTGCTGACCCTGCTGTCGGTGCTGCTGTCCTTGCCCATTGCGTTGGGCGGCGCGGTATTCATGGCCAAGGTCGCTCCCCAGTGGATGCGGGAAATTCTGCGTCCAGTAACGGACCTGTTTGTGGGGATTCCCTCCGTTGTGTACGGCTTTATCGGCATGACCGTCATTGTGCCGTTTCTGCATAAGCTTTTCCCCAGTACCGTTGGTTATGGCATTCTGCCCGCCGCGATCATTCTGGCCGTTATGATTATGCCTACGATCCTGTCCATTTCCGAGGACGCCATCCGTTCCTTGCCTGTACGTCTGGAGGAGGCTTCCCTGGCTCTTGGCGCAACACGCTGGCAGACCATCTGGAAGGTGCTGCTGCCTGCTTCCCGCCCTGGTGTCATTACGGCCATCATTCTGGGAATGGGCCGCGCCATCGGGGAAACCATGGCTGTATTCATGGTCATCGGCAACTCTCCGCAGATGCCGAAATCCCTCTTGGACTCCACCACCGTACTGACCACCGCTATCGTGAAGGACATGCCCTCCACCTTTTACGGGACGGCCTGGAATAACGCGCTGTATCTGATGGCTCTTATGCTGCTATTAATCTCCCTTGCGCTGATCATCGGCATCCGCGTCCTGGCCAAAAGGAGTGAAGTCAAATGATAACGACCCCTTCCAAAGTGGCGCAACGAAACAAATTGTTCGACAAGGCGGCTACCGTCCTTCTTTGGGGAATCGGCTTCCTGATTATTGTGATTCTCGGCTGGTTCCTGTATAAAATTCTGGGTCCGGGCCTGAAGCACCTGACCCCCAGCTTTATCTTCGGAAAACCCAGTGAGGTGCGGGCAGGCGGGGGCGTAGGCCCTATGCTGTTCAACTCCTTCTATATTCTGTTCCTGTCTATGGCAGTGTCGCTGCCTATCGGCTTCGGAGCAGGGATTTACCTGGCCATCTACGCTAAGAAAAACCGTTTTACAAACCTGATCCGGATTTCGGTAGAGGCGTTGTCCTCCGTTCCGTCCATTGTATTCGGCCTGTTCGGTTACCTGGTCTTCGTAAACTGGATGGGGATGAAATTCTCCATTATTGCCGGCGCCTTGAGCTTGGCTCTCTTGAATCTGCCGGTTCTGGTCCGGAACACGGAGGAAGCTCTGCGGGCGGTGCCCGATTCCTACTGGGAGGCTTCCCTCGCCTTGGGCTCTACCCGCTGGCAGGCGATCCGCAAGGTGATGCTGCCCGCCGCTCTGCCTACGCTGATCACCGGCATCACGCTGGTTTCCGGCCGGGCGCTGGGGGAATCCGCCATTCTGATCTATACCTCGGGCGTATCCGTATCCCGGCACTTCCCCGACTTCGATTTGACGGCTATGGGTGAAACCCTCTCGGTCCACCTGTGGTATGTGCAGGCTTCGTCCCTGGTACCCGACGCCAAACAAATCGCCCAGGGCAGCGGCGCCCTGCTGGTCCTGGTGGTCCTGCTCTTCAACCTGCTGATCGCCGTTCCCAGCCGGATTCTGTCCAAAAAATTCAACGGAGGGAAGTAACCGTCCATGGAGCCTAAAATATCGGTACGCAACCTGAATCTGTTTTACGGTGATAATCACGCCCTTCACGATATCAATCTGGATATCAAGAAAAACACCATCCACGCCCTGATCGGCCCGTCCGGCTGCGGCAAATCCACCTTCCTCCGCACCTTGAACCGGATGAATGACCTGATCGACAATGTCCGGATCACCGGAGATGTCAATGTGGAGGGTGTAAACATCAACAGCACCGGCACCGATGTGGTGAGCCTCCGCAAGAAGGTAGGTATGGTGTTCCAGCGGCCTAATCCGTTCCCCATGAGCATCTACGATAACATTGCTTACGGACCGCGGATTCACGGCATTAAGAAAAAGAGCATTCTGGATGGTATTGTGGAAAAAAGCCTCAAGCAGGCGGCATTGTGGGACGAAGTGCATGACCGGTTGGGCAAGTCCGCTTTGGGGCTTTCCGGCGGACAGCAGCAGCGGCTGTGCATCGCGAGACTGCTGGCGGTAGAGCCTGATGTGCTCCTGATGGATGAACCCACCTCGGCGCTGGACCCCATCTCCACCCTGAAGGTGGAGGAGCTGTCCCAATCTCTGAAGGAATGGTATACCATCATTATCGTAACTCATAATATGCAGCAGGCAGCACGGATTTCGGACTTCACTTCATTTTTCCTGAACGGCTATATGGTGGAAACGGACAATACGGATACCATATTCACAACGCCCCGGGATCAACGCACAGAGGATTATATTACAGGCCGTTTCGGCTAATAACATTGATCATAAGAGGGGTGTACCCAGGGTGGATACCAGAACGAATTATCATCAGTCCTTGAAAGCGATGCAAGATCTCCTGATGCATATGGGAACAACAGTGGAGAAGCAAATTTACAGAGCAGTGGATTCCTTGAAGAATTTGGATGGCGCCCTGGCCCAAAGCATCATCGATGAGGATGATGCCCTGGATCAAATGATGCTGGATATTGAAGACCGCTGCCTGCGTCTGGTTGCCCTGCAGCAGCCTATGGCCGGTGACCTGCGGATCATTACCATGGCCGGGAAGCTTGCGGTGGATTTGGAGCGGATCGCCGATCATGCGGTGGATATCGCCAAGATTACCCGCCGTCTGACCGGAGAAGAACTGATCAAGCCTATTGTGGATTTGCCGCGGATGGCGGATCTGTGCATCAAGATGCTGCAGGAGAGCCTGCTGGCTTACACCGAAGGCAATGTCAACCGCGCGGCATATATGGCCGAGCTGGATGATGAGGTGGACAGAATTTACAGCACGGTGCTGAACGAAGTAATGCCCATGATGAGCAATGACACCGTCCGCAATAAGCAGCTCATGCAGCTGATGATGGCCGCCCACTATTTGGAGCGGGTAGCGGACCATGCCACCAATATTGCCGAGGGCGTCATCTTTATGGTGACCGGCAAACGCAAGGACCTGAATAAGTAGCTATAGCAAGAATTTACATGAATTTGACCTTTTCCTAATCTATCCGACATCTTTCGATGTTACGATGGTGCGGAAAAGGTTTTTTTACTAGGGGGTGTCTGAAGACTCCGAGAGGAGCAGATTTTATCGATTTTTCGTTCCAGGCAAGGCACTTTCGCGAAGGCGTACCGGGGGTACGTCAAGCGGAAGTAACGCAGCAAGGGGCGAAAAGGCGGTAAAAGATACCCTCAAGTGGGTTTTCAGACACTACCTACAGAGGGGACAACGGCATGATGGAGCTGAAGAAGCTTAGAGAATGGTCAGGGGATATATTCAAGCCGGACAGTCAGAAGCCGGCAGGTCTGATCTATGTGGATGTAGTGGAGCATGCGGGGCTTGTCCGGATCCTTGGCCCGGAAACATGCGGACGGATGATTAAGGAAGCGGGGGACGTGCTCCGGGGACTGCAGGGGGAATGGCCGGAAATCCGCCAGTTCCGCCGGATGGGCGACGATTGGCTGATTTTTGCCGAATTGGACGACCAGGAGCCCGCATCGGCCGGATACAGGCTGAAGCGGCTGGCCGAGAATGTAAATGCCCGGCTGACGGTTATGTTCAACGGCAATCAAAAAGAACGGGGGTATCCCTTATATACAGGC
>JAEWAA010000502.1 GCA_023391955.1 Bacillota bacterium
TTTTGGCGATAAGCAGGAAAAAGCAGGAGGAATGTAGAAATTTCCGAAGATACAAGTGCTGCTTGCCGATACAAAAGCCTGCGTCCCGCATGAGATACGGAGCAGATATGCGTTGACCGCAGGTTAAAAAAGGGGTTGTTGCCGGGTGCCGTCAGAGGAACAGTTGGGAAGAGAAAATAAACCGAAAAACATGATCCCGCCGGTGCTGGTGGGTTTGGCGGCCTGCGGAAGCCTGTTTGAGGTGATCCGCAACCTGCAGCCGCCTCCCATGGTCGTGTTCTTTTCATGCTGTGTGCTGCTGGTTCCCTGGCTGCTTTATACTCATTTCCGCCACTCCGCCAACCTCGCCAAGGAGCGGGGATACGCCACCGTGTACCGGGAGCTGATCGATCAGGTGAATGATGCCATTCTGGTCATCAGCGCCAAAAGCCCCCACCGCATTCTGGAATGCAATCAGGCGGCTTCCGTGTGGCTGGGCTACAGCTATGAGGAGCTGCTTAGCGTAGACGCAGGGAAGATAGCCGACGTGTCCCAGGTGGTGGAACTGATGAAACGTAATCTCACTCCTGGCAGCACCCAGTCCGAATACCGGGAGATCCATTACCGGACCAAGGACGGGCGGCTGGTTCCCGCAGAAGTGAATATCCGGATGATCCGCCTGCAGGGGCAGCGTGCGCTATTGGCCATCGGCCGTGATCTGACGGAGCGCAAGCGTATGGAGAACCGCATCCGCCACATGGCGTATTACGATGATTTGACCGGTTTGCCCAACCGCAGGCTGTTCCGGGAAAAGCTGGAGGAGGTTATGGTGGCGGCCAGGGCCCATAACGGAGGCGCCGCTGTGCTGTATCTGGATATTGACCGCTTCAAGCTGGTCAATGACAGCTTCGGCCATGATTACGGGGACATGCTGCTGATGCAGGTGGCGGAGCGTTTTGTACGCTGCATCGGCGATGAGGATTTTGTGGCCCGGACGGAAGGCGATGAGTTCGCTATGTTCTATTCCGGCATCACCGCCAAGGAGCAGCTGGAGCAGCTGGCGGAGGGGATTTACCGCTCATTGGAGCAGCCCTTCCAAATCGGCCAGTTCCAGATTCATATCACCGCCTCCATCGGTATCGCCCACTATCTGGGGGAGCAGGGGGAAACGGCAGACCTGATGATGAAGTATGCCGATATTGCCTTGTCCCGCGCCAAGGAAACCGGGAAGAACACCCACCAGATTTTTAACTCTGACATGAACAAAATCTCTCTCACCAAGCTGACGCTGGAAAGCGAGCTGCGGCATGCCATCCGCAACAACGAATTTATGCTGGTGTACCAGCCCCAGATTCATCTGGAAACCGGCTCCGTGGTGGGAATGGAAGCGCTTATCCGCTGGAATCACCCCATGCGGGGGCTGGTGTCGCCGGGGGATTTTATCCCTATCGCCGAGGAAACGGGCCTGATTGTGCCCATCGGGGAATGGGTGCTTATGGAGGCATGCCGGCAGAACAAACAATGGCAGGATGTGGGGCTGCCTGCTGTGCCCGTCTCCGTGAATTTATCCATGCGCCAGTTTCTCCAGCATGACCTCAAGGGCAAGATCAATGCTGTCCTGGAGGATACCCAGCTTCCGGCACAGTTTCTGGAGCTGGAAATTACGGAAAGCATGACCATGGATGTGGAGTTCGCCACCAGCTCCTTGCGGGAGCTGAAGAGTCTGGGCGTGCAGATCAGCATCGACGATTTTGGGACCGGCTATAGCTCGCTGCATTTCCTGAAGAAATTCCCCATCGACAAGCTGAAGATCGACCGCTCCTTTGTCCGGGATGTCATGTGCGATCCCAATGATGCGGCGATTGTGGCGACGATTATCAGCATGACTCATCACTTGAACCTGCTGGTTATTGCCGAAGGGGTGGAAACCCGGGAGCAGATGCATTTTTTGCGGGATAACCAATGCAACCTGATACAGGGGTATTGGTACAGCCCGCCGCTGCCGGCACAGGACATGCAGAACATCCTGAAGCAGTCCCATCCGCTTCCCGCTTAGCCATCGCTGCTCCCATTTGTGTTGCGGCTGCACCGGCAGCAGCTACCCCGGATAACCGCCTGTTTTGGCGCCCAAACCTCAAGTTGCCACCAAATGTTCATTGACGGGAGGGGCAGGGAGGTCTAGATTAGGGAGGTATGGAAACACATACCTTACTATTTGGAGAGAGTTGGCGCGTACATGAACATCAGATGGTCAGGAAGATATGCCGGTTATAACACCAATGCCTTACGCAAGGACTTGATATCGGGCCTGATTGTGGGAATTATCGCCATCCCTCTGGGGATGGCTTTTGCTATTGCATCGGGAGTTAAGCCGGAATACGGGATTTATACCACAGTGGTGGCGGGGATTCTGATCTCCCTCCTGGGCGGCTCGCGCTTTCAGATCGGGGGGCCTACGGGAGCTTTTATTCCGATTCTGTTCGCCATTGTAATGGAATACGGGTACGAGAACCTTCTGGTGGCCGGATTTATGGCAGGTGTGCTGATGCTTCTTATGGGGCTGCTCCGTTTGGGCGCTCTGATGAAATTTATCCCGCGCTCCGTAACCATCGGTTTTACCGCCGGGATAGCGGTGACGATTTTTGCCGGCCAGATCGCCAGCTTCCTCGGGTTGAAGGACGTAGCGAAGCATGAGCATTTTATCGATAATATGAAGGAAATCGGCCTGCGAATGCCCAGCTGGAATCCGGCGGCGGTTGTGGTGGCAGGTGTCTGCCTGGCGGCGATTCTGCTGACTCCCCGATTTTTTCCCAAGGTGCCGGGCTCTCTGGTTGGCCTGGTGTTGTCTACAGTAGCCGGCGTCCTGTTCTTCAGCGGGGATGTGGCTACCATCGGCTCCACCTACGGATCCATTCCCAGCTCGCTGCCGGCATTGAAGCTGCCGGATTTCAGCCTGGATAACATGTTGAGCCTGTGGAAGCCTGCCTTAATCATCGCCATGCTGGGCGGCATCGAATCCTTGCTCTCCGCCGTGGTGGCGGACGGTATGGGCGGCGACCGCCATAACAGCAACCGGGAGCTGATCGGACAGGGCATTGCCAATATGGTGACCCCGCTGTTCGGCGGCATTCCCGCAACCGGAGCGATTGCCCGGACTGCAACCAATATCCGCAACGGCGCCGTTTCGCCTTTGTCGGGTGTATTTCACGGCTTAACGGTGCTTCTGGTTCTGGTGCTGTTCGCGCCGTATGCTTCCCATATTCCCTTAGCCAGCATGGCTCCCGTTCTGATGGTGGTGGCCTGGAACATGAGCGAACGCAAGGAATTCGCCCATGTGCTCCGGACCAGAACCGGAGATTCTCTGGTGCTGGTCATTACCTTCCTGCTGACGGTGTTTACCGATCTGACCCTGGCGGTGGAAATTGGCCTGGCTCTGGCTGCCATTCTCTTCGTGAAGCGGATGAGCGAGCTGTTGACGGTGGCCAAGGTGCTGCCCGACATGGATAATAAATTTTCCAAGGTACGGCCTCATGTGGTGACAGATTCCCATGACTGTCCGCAGATCAGCATGTTTACCGTGGAGGGAGCGCTGTTCTTCGGCGCTGCCAAGCATTTTGAGAATACGATTATGCAGACTATGCACCGCAAGCCTAAGGTCATGATTCTGCTGATGAAAAAGGTTCCTTTTATGGATATCACGGGGGAACGGAATTTGTCCGCATTGATCCGGTACGTTTCCGCTTCCGGAGGAACGGTGCTGATCTCAGGCATCCAGAAGCAGCCTCTGGACATGATGGCCAATACCGGCCTGCTTGCCAAGCTGGGGGAACACCAGCTGTTCGAGCATACGGGAGATGCCATTGATTATGCCTTGACCCGGCTGGACATGGACCGGTGCGCCGGCTGCAAGCATTTTGCCTTCCGGGAATGCGCCGAATTTGCAGGTGTTCCGGCGGCACAGCCAGGCTTCGCGGCCAAAGCCGCCGCGGCGAAGAAGAAGGTTAATCTGGGCGTGTAGGACAAGAAGGTTGTCCGGCAGCACCACCTGCAGCTTTTCCGCATATGGATAAAGGAGATCTTGCGGAAAAAGGGGTGCATGGCATTGATGCAGATGGGTCCAATTCCAGTTGAAGAGGGGAAAATCGCCATAGGTGTGGAGGTCAAGCTGCCCAAAACCACCTTATTGGCTGTGGCTACGGACAAAGGCTACATCATGTGCGGAGCGTTGGATGTGGGGCTGTTAAATGACCAGCTGGCGGACCGGAGGATCATTGCCGGCAGAGCGGTAGGAGTGCGGACATTGGAGCAGCTGCTGGCAGCGCCGCTGGAGTCCGTGACGCATGAGGCCAAGGCATTGGGCATTGAGCCGGGCATGAGCGGTCTGGAGGCCATCAAGCGGATGTTTTGACAGAACCTCCATGGGAGAAATAGAGGAACAATAAACAGGAGCATTCCGTCATGGAACGCTCCTGTTTTTTGCTTTTACCCGAGGATTATAAGGTGGTCTTACGCAGAATGCTAAAGGACAAGCCGATGTAGGCTACAGTAACCAGGGATAACAGGGAGATGATGCGGATGGCTCCCAGATCGACGATTGCCTTCAAAATATCCGCCCACCATCCGTTGTAAGTGGACATCAGCGAAAATACGGTGAAAACAATGAACAGCAATCCCAGAATGACGGTGGCCTTGGTGCCGCCCATTTTCCGGTAGAGGCAGCTGATGAGAAACCCGCTGAAGAACAGGTGCATAATGAGTGAAAAGTAGAACCACAGCTCACCTATAAAACCGTGATCGCTGATAAAATACAGCCGGAAAAAGTAGAAGCTTTGAAACCAGCCCCCGATTTGGCCTTCAATAGCGGACATGATGACAATGATTAAAGCGGACACCAGCCCGGCTGCCCCGGCTACGGCAACTGTTCCCCAAAAATAATCGGTCCGGCGGACGCTCAGCCCCAGTGCAAAAGGAAAGGTTTGATTCAGGATGATTAACCCGATGATCATAAAGTAGATGAAGATCGAGGCCATACCACCTGTGCTCACCGTGCTGTCTCCGTCATGAATGGCACCGGTGGTAAGAAGATTGATCAGAAAATTGCCGCCCACAATGATCCATGGCAAATACAGCCAGGAAAACAGGTCTTTGCTTTGCATGCGCATTACATTCAAGGTGCGGTTCATTTGGAAGCAGCTCCTTTGGGGGCGGTTTTGTTCTCTTGGGTCAAATGGATAATCAGCTGCTGCAGGGACACCGGCGTGAGCTCCAGACCCTGGTCCGCCGCCAGCTTCCGGTCGGATGCGCTTATGCTGCCCATAACGGTAGCTGTGGCCAGCGCTCCCAGGGAATCGCGGCTCAGCACTTGTCTGCCATGGATAAAGTCATCCAGAACGGAAGCGCGTCCGGCAATGCTGAAGGCTCTGCCGCGGAGCTGCTCGGCATCTTCATTCAGAATGATTCTGCCTTGGTCGATAAGAAACACATGCTCCAGCATTTGGCTTACCTCATCAATAAGATGTGTGGACAGCACTACCGTGCGGGGATGCTCCGTGAAATCCTCCAGCAGGCGGTTATAGAACAAGTTCCGGGCTACGGCGTCCAACCCCAGATACGGCTCATCAAAGATTGTCAGCGGCGCCCGGCTGGCCAGCCCGATAATGATCCCCACCGCGGAGAGCATCCCCCGGGAGAGCTTCTTAATCCGGCGCTTCAGGGGAAGCTGGAAATCCTCGATCAGGGAGTAGGCAAAATCCCGGTCCCAGTTGGGATGGAACAGCTCCGCCACATCCAGCGCATCCTTGACCTGATAGCTGTCGGGATACTTCTGGCTTTCCTTAACAAAGGAGATCCGGCTGAGGACGTTGTTATTCTCATATGGCTCCTCCCCGAAAACATGCAGGCTGCCGGAGCTGGGAAACAGCTGGCTGGTGATCATATGCATGATGGTGGTTTTGCCGGCGCCATTGCGGCCCAGCAGTCCGTATATCTTGCCTTCCTCCATGGAAATGCTGACATTGTCCACAGCCGTAAAGTCGCCGTAATGTTTGGTCAGACCTTTGGTTTCCAGTATCACACTCATCGTTTGTTCTCCCCTCTGCGTATCATATCCGCCAGTTCCTCGGCCGTAATGCCCAGCCGCTCCGCCTCCCGCATCATGGTGACCACGAACTGCTCAAAAAACTGCTCCTGACGCTTCTTGCGTACCTGCTCCCGTGCGGTTCCCGCCACAAACATGCCGATCCCCCGTTTCTTGTAC
>JAEWAA010000214.1 GCA_023391955.1 Bacillota bacterium
AATTGGTGAGGGTCACCCGGTCCCCGTTCTCCATACGAATGGCCACATAATCGGCAGGATCACCCGGCTTAGGGGAGAAAAACTCCACCTGAGGACCTTTAATCCGTCCCGGGTCGGTAAATACGGAATAATCCAAACCGGCGATATGTGCAGAACGCGGTCCCACATCCACAATGCCGCTTTTGTTGGCACGGACCATGGAGCCTCCGGCCACACCCAGCACCCGCACATCCAGCGAATTCACATAGGTGGGATGACCGCCGACGATGGAATAGTCAATTGCGGGACGGCCGTTTTTGATAACCCCGATATTGGTTGTTGTACCGCCTACTTCGAAGTAAACGCCGTTGGAGGCTCTCAGATACATCAAGGAACCCATAACCGATGCCGCCGGTCCCGACAGCATGGTAAGCACGGGACGTTTCTTCATCTCGCTGATTTCCATTACGCCGCCGTCGCCTCTCATAATCATCAGCGGAACATGGACGCCGGCTTCCCTTACGGATTGCTCCGTGGAATTGGCTGTATCCAGCATCTTCGGCAGAATACTGGCATTGATTGCAGCCGTTCTGGTGCGGCGGGTGAGCCCGTACAGCTTCGTAATATCCGAGGCCATGGTGGTCGGGATTCCTTTTTTCTCGGCTTTTTCGTAGACGACCGCTTCTGGCCTGCCGTTGTCCACACCGAATGCCATGGACGGTACAATAACCTGGGCTCCCTGCTTCACAAGATCATTAATCACATCCAGCACGGAGGCGTCCGTCATCTTCTTGATATTGATAAAGCTGTTGAAAATCTTGATTTCTTTGCCGTTGCCCAAATCTATATTTTGCAGCTTCGTTTGTCTTTTGGCGAAAAAGCCTTCCAGGCCGCCCTTGCTCATGCCGATAATTCCAACCTGGGCAATATCCCCTTCAATTAAAGCATTCGTGGCCTGCGTGGTGCTATGGGCAACAAAAACTACATCTTTGGCTTCAATGTTATTTTCCTTGAGACAGTTTTGAAAGCATTTGACGACCCCCGCAGCCACACCCTTAGGATCATCATGCGTGGTTTTTACCGACGATTTGCCGATAATCTCCTGTGTTTCATTGTCGATAGCCACTGCTTTTGTATGTGTTCCTCCTACATCTATCCCCACTCTAACCGATTTACTCATGGTCGTCCTCCGATTCTTTTGTAATGGTGGAATGACCGGCTTTTACACAAGTGCAAAAGCCGGTCAGATATGCGCTTAAGCTTAAACCAGGCTGCCGTACATAAAAAATACGATGGCGCACAGAATAATTCCGATAATCCAGCCTGTAGGAATGGACATTTTCATATAATCTCTTGCAGGCACCTTCGTGTAGCCGAAGCCCCACGCTACCCACGATTGAGTGACGTCCAAATGCTGAGGTGCAACAGTTGTAATGGCGAACAACGGATAGAGGAACTGTACCGGCCATGCCGCCGTGGAAACCACCACAGCCAGGATAGCCGAGCCGGAGCCCACCAGGTTCATCGGACCACGGAAGAAGCCCAACGGTGTCAATATGGCGAACACGATACACAAGAGAAGCGCAGAGGTAGGCATTACACCGTTCAGCAGGGTTTTGAAGTACGGAGAGGCATAGGTTGCCGCGTTATTAAACATGGACAGGGTCAACAGGAAGCCAATCATTGGCGCAACATCGATAGCCCCGTCGGAGAATTGCTTGGAGAGCATCCGGGACACATTGCTGAAGCCGCCCTTCAGCTTTCCGCAGGTCAGCAAGGCGAACAGTGAGGAGAAGATAAAGCCGAAGATAATCGGCACCTTGAACACCACAACTCCGATAACCGGAAGAACGATGGAAATCCACGAGATAGCCGGGGCATCCTTGGTGGAGCCTTCATCTGCAGTTGCCGCCCATGCACGGGTCAGCTTCTTCCGGTTCATGAAGACGTTGGCCACAATCAGCACAACCAGCAGAGAAACTCCCATCCCGATCATCCCGAAGTTAAAATAAGCGTTGTAATCGTAGCTGGCATAGCTTTTTTCGGCAGTGGCAAAAATCGCCTGGTACTGCTTGAAGTTCACGATATTCCCGAAGATACCGGCCATAATCGAGCCCATAAAGGAGAAAAGTGCAATCGGAGCGGGAATACCCAATGAAAGCATAATCGGCAATACAATCACTGCAATGGAGATAACCGGCCCGATGCCTGTCATGGAAGTGAAGATAATGGCGGTGACGATACATAAGAGAGACATGGTCACCCGGGGTTTATCCCCGCCCAGTTCGACTACCTTCCGGATCAGTGTTGCGGCAATGCCTGTGTCAATGAGCACCCTGCCGAAGAAGGCGCCGAAGAAGATATTGACCAGAATGGCCTTGCCGTAATTCTCCGGCCCTGTCTGAAATACGTTGGTCAAAACGTCGATCAGCGATTTGCCTTCCATAACGGAAGTGGGGTGAATACTGTTGCCGATCAAGGCAATTGTCGTCCAGAGGACCGACATTACAAAAAAACCTACCATGAGGTTATAACCCTTTACGCAATACCACACCAAACCGAAAAACGATAAAATCATGATGAAACCGATTACAACATTCGTAACATCCACACAATAACCTCCCTTTAATTGTTCGACATGTTGGTTGTCTAACATGCTACACACCAAGACTAACATGTTAGTTTGCTGTCGTCAATAAATTTTTTAACCGCTTTCATAATGCACAAAAAACAGCCGTCCCCCCATATTTCGAAGGAACGGCTGCTGTCAAATTTCCCTAAAACTTGTTAAGCACTTCACGGACACAGTCCAAGCTTTCATTGCCGCCGCTCATTTGTACAGCGACCTTTTTGCCGGCCAGACGGCTGCCCAGCTTGACGGCTGCCATAAGGGCAACGGCTCCCGCCCCTTCCGCCACCTGATGGGTATGGGCCAAGGCCAGATACATGCCCTGCTTGATTTCATCCTCGGACAACAAGACGAAATCCGTCAGATGATCCTTATAGATACCAAAAGGAAGCTCATATGCCCCACCGGTTGCGATGCCTCCCGCAAAGGTAGTGCTGGGCGACTGAAGGATGGTGCCGGCCTTCCAGGACAGAAACGCCCCCTGGGCCAACTCGGCTTGAACCGCGTATATTTCCACCGCCGGATTCATCGCCTTGAATACGGTCACCGCTGCTGCCAGCTCGCTGCCGCCCCCGATAGGCACAATCACGGCATCCACATCGGGAAGCTCCCGCAGAATTTCCGTAAAGCAGGTGCCTACTCCATTGATAAGATGGGGCTCATTAGCCGCGTGGATACAATAGAGATTCTTCTCCTGCTGGAGCCTAAGACAGGCTGCGGCCGCTTCCTCGAAGCAATCTCCCGCTTCCACCAAATTGGCCCCTGCTTCGCGGATTCGGCGGTTCTTCTCCGGATTGTTTCCCTTGGGCACCACCACCGTGGCTTCAATTCCCGTCATGGAGGCAGCCGTGGCAATTGAAATCCCGTGATTGCCCATGGAGAAGGTAATGACACCCTCCGTCCCCGCCTGCTTCAAGTGGTGCATGACATTGAGCCCGCCGCGGATCTTGAAGCTTCCGCCCGGCAGATGATTCTCATGCTTCACATAGATGTCCGCACCGGTCAGCTCCGACAAGCTTTTATATGCCAAAAGGGGAGTAGGGCGGATGGAACGGTACACCACCTGCTCCGCCCGGAGCACCTCTTTGATGGATACCGTGGACATGGTATTGATCGTCGTCATGGGGATTCCTCCTCTTTGTTCACCATACAATACATACAATAATTATACTTTATCATGTAGTGTTTCAGATTCAATGGTATAATTGTATGGAATACAATTTTGATGAGGAGTCCTGCCAATGCCCGTTAATTCCTTCGAACATTATCCCATGTCCTGGAAGCCTGACAGGGCCCGGTTAAGCCCTCCGCTTTACGCGTCCATCGCCAGTCTGCTGGAGCAGGACATAACCTCTGGCCTTCTGCCCCCGAATACTATGCTGCCCCCTCAACGGGAGCTGGCAGATTACCTGGACCTGAATTTGAGCACGGTCACCCGGGCGTACAAGGTCTGCGAGCTGAAGGGGCTGATCTATGCCAGCGTGGGCAAAGGCACCTTTGTCTCCCCCAACATCAACCTGCCCAACGTGGTGGAAAATCACAGCCAGCTTGCCCCCGTTATCGAAATGGGCGTCATCAAGCCCTTTTACAATACCAACTCCATCGTTCTGGAAACAATAAGCGCCCTTACCAAAAAAACCGGTGCCGAAGCCCTTCTGGAATACAGCCACCCGCTGGGTACCCCTTTCCAGAAGCAAAATGCCCAGAAATGGCTGACCGGCTCCGGGGTGGAGGCAGCCTTGGACAATATTCTCATTGCCTCCGGTGCCCAGAACGCCCTGACCGTCGCCCTGGTTTCCCTGTTCAAGCCCGGCGACAAAATCGCCACCGACGTGTTCACCCATCCCAATTTTATCAGCTTAGCCAACATGCTGAACATCCAGCTTGTCCCAGTTGCAGGGGACAACTCCGGCATGCTTCCCGATGCCCTGGAGGCCGCGTGTACGTCCCATAAGCTCGCAGGTGTCTATCTGATGCCCTGCTTCAGCAATCCCACCAACATCACTATGCCTGCACAGCGGCGTGAGGAGCTGGCCCGTATCATCAACACCCGCAGCCTTACCGTGATTGAGGATGAGGTGTACGCCTTTTTGGCGCCACCGGACTGTGTCCCGTTTTTCCATCTGGCTCCCGACCATACCGTGTATATCTGCAGCACCTCTAAGTCCATTTGCGCAGGCCTGCGGGTCGCCTTTATGGCATGTTCCCCGCGTTTCCGGACGCAGCTCATCAGCGGCATCTACAACATTAATCTCAAAACCTCGTCGCTCAATACGGAGGTTGTAGCCGAGCTGATCCAGAACGGCACCGCCCAGTTAATCGTACAACAAAAAACAGAGCTGGCCCGGACGCGGAACCAGCTCTGTGATCAAATCATAGGGGATAGCGATATACAACAGGAGCAGCGGGGAGCCGGATTTTTCCGGTGGCTATCCCTTCCCGGCACTCTCAACGGCCTCCTGTTCGAGAAGCTGGCCCAAGCTGCAGGTGTGCACCTGTTTTCCTCCGACCGCTTCGCCGTAGGCGAAACATCAGGCCAATCCTTCATCCGACTGGCTATCTCCTCCCCGGAGGACCACCACGAGCTGGAGAAGGGACTGCGGATTGTACAGAGCTTGCTGCAGAGCCCGGGTACCCTGCTGGAGGAACCGGATTTTATTGTCTGAATCAATCTTCGGCAGACTTCTTGCGGATCTGCTTATCGTGATTTTCGCCCCATTCCTTCGCCTTTGCGGTTGCGATGGAAATGGCTCTGCCTTCATCATACCCTTCCTCCAGCAGCGCATTGGCAATATCAATGGCTTTATTACGGACGGGAGCCATAAAATTCTTCAGGGAATCCGGATAATTGTTTTTGGTCCAAGGCATACTCATTCCTCCTCATGTGCCGCGGAAGCGGAATGCTTCGTTCCTTAGTTCATTACCCGGATTGCTGTGACACGAACCTTGCCTTTTACTCCGGAAGCGATGCATGGTCTGTATCGTTCAGGGCTTTAATCGTTCAGCTTTTTCTTAAGCTGTCTCCAAAACCCGTTGTTTCTTCGCGTAATATACTGCTCATTGTTCACAAGAATGCTATAAGAAGACCACAAGGTGGTAATTTGAATCATGATAAAAGCCCCTATCGCGATAAGAACGATAAAAATCGGGTAATACGGAATCAATAAACCTTCCGAAATCCCTTTTTTTTCAAGTAAAAGGCACTGGCTCCTACTGTGATCATACCAACACCGATAAAAATAACAAACGTATATCTGCCTTTCAGCCGCTGAAAGCGTTCCGTCAATTGCTTCACATATCCCTGATCCAGCAGCAGGGCTTCCTTAGCCAGGAGATGATACTGCTCATCGTCCTTTAGGATGGCAGATACAAGAGCCATCACTCCCCCCGCTCCCAGCAGGATAATCAGGAACATGAAAACGACAGGTTCCTTCGGAAGCATAACATAGGGCAGAAAAGCTAGAATAAAAAGACAGATGCCCGTTGCAATACGTCTGGAGGATTTATATTGATGGCTTAGATAACCTTCCGCCATTTCCTGGCTGACATAATAACCACGGTCCTCTGAACTGCTTTGAACCCCACTTTCCTTCAGCAAATAATCAATAGACACCTCGAACAAAATGCCGATCATCAACAGCTTTTCGGTTTCGGGGTATCCCTGTCCGTTTTCCCATTTGCTTACCGCCTGCCTGGTGGTACTCAGTTTGTCGGCAAGGACTTCCTGGGAATATCCCTTCTCTTTTCTAAGCTGCAACAGCTTCTCTCCAAAAGACATGGACTGATTCTCCCTTCAGGTTTGTTGCCTCCATTATAGGAAAACATGTGTCTCAAAACTAGACAAGTGCGGTTGCACTTGTGCTACTTGAGGTTGCATTCGTGTAAAACGGATAAAAACGCCCGTGATTAACATGGCAAGAAGCGTCAAAACATTCTGACTGGCGGATGCTATACTCTTTTCCAAGTTCCATTTCCATCGTGTATTTCAACGTCAAGTGGGAATTCCCCTCTATGATTACATCAGAAAACGGAGGTTGGCCAGCGCCGCCTCCTTATTATTAAATACCGATATATCCATTCTTAATATCGCCATCGTTTACCAATTTGAATCGCAGGAAGCCTTTACACGAGCCTTCAAAAGTGTCTATCAGCTGCCCCCGGGGCGTTATCGGCCCTGGATTCGGAGATTTACCACATGGGCTCAAGATCGGCTACGATCCGTTCTCTAACGGATGAATTTCAAAACGGGGATTTTGGCACACTGATGCAGCAAATCAGCGCCAAAAACTATGCTGGAAAACGGGTGCGCTTCTCCGGCTTTGTCAAAACCAAGGAAGTCGAAGGCTGGTGCGGGTTATGGTTTCGCATCGATGCATTTTTGGACGTCACCCTGAAATTGGACGTCGACAAACACACACCTACCACTGATTTTGTTCCGGAGGAGGTTTTTCCCGACCTTCTGTTAAACTCTCAATTTGAAGAACTCTAAATTGCCCCTTCATTTGGCTCGTGGCCTAGGTTACGGGTCAAATTACTCCGACTCTGGGAGTTCCCCTTCCATAATCTCGTCCACATGCTCGATAACCTGACGGAGCAGCGCCTTTTTCGTCCGCAGCGGCTCTTCCTCATACAGCTTCTCCAGAAACTGAACGAATGCCTCCCGGCTGGGCACACCGCAGACCTTAATCGGCTTATGCGTGTACCAGCCATAAGCGGAATTTGTATCATGCTGCTCCCGCAGCATATCCTCCAGCGCCTGCAGCAGGGTCAGCCGCTGCCGCGTATCGCCATCCGCCCATTGTTTCACATCCGCCCAGTCCGGACGGGAATAAGCATATAGGCGGGACCAGCCCTCAGCCGCGGGCAAGCGGCTATGTTGTGCCATCCACTCAATTATGCTGCGGTGCTGGAAGGGTGACAAATGCTTAAAAGCATCATACCCGCTCATTTTGCCGTCCGTTTCCTGCTCCAAAAATGTCATCACCCGGCGGCAGCCCTCCGCCAAGGGCAAACAGCGGGCCGTCAAGTATGAGCGTGTCTCTGCTGTCAGAAGCGGCTCCGACTCCTCCCAAAGCCCGCGCACCCATTGAGCTGCATGGCTTCCCAGCCCTTCCCCGACAATCCGGCTGAGCGCGATCCTCTCGTCTGGTGTACTCACCGGCAGCTGCTGCCGGACCAGCCGAAAAACATCGGCGGCCGGAAACCTGCGAAGAGCCTCCGTTTCCCGGGCTCTCACTGCCCCGTGATACTTTTGTGAACAGGGAATCCAGCGTACGTGACGCCTCCTCAAACCTCAGGCTTTGGAATAAGGCAAACCAGCTTTTCCACCGCTGCGCCTGCTCCGAACCCGTATCCAGACCGTCCGGTCCCAGGAACGCCTCGTACTGCCACAGCTCAGAGCCGATGCAGGACAGCTCCGTCATTTTCTGAACATACTCTTGAAAGCTTGATGCAACCAGGCGTACCTCGTCCGTCTCGTGCTCCCAATAAACCACAGGCGGTTCTCCCGCTGCTTCCTGATTCATATCCAATGCCAACATATCGCCATTGCCAGCCTGTCCGAAAACTATCATACCTGCAAGACCCTCACATCCGCTTGCTTCGGCGCTGTCCTCCTTCCAATACTCCAGTTCCTCCAGGCTCCAGCCCAATTCTCCGGAGAAAATCTCCTTGAACTCCTCCGGCAAAATGGCCTCGTCAGGCAGCGACCATCTGAAATACAGTTTGCGGGTATGCTCCGCCAGCAACTCTCTTAATGAGGCAGGGATGCGTACTCCCAGCTCCTGCTCCTTATCATGAAGCTCCTCCGGTGAAGCAGGCGGCTCCAGCTCCAGCTCCTGAATATCTCCTCCCTGCTCGCGGACCCTATTCAGCACTCTGTTCCACACCTCTATCCATTTCGTAAACATGATATTCCCCCAATATATGTATCCATTTTTCCCTTTTTTAAGGAGCAAAAACCTCCGGGTTATCGTTCCTCCAGGCGCCGATGCATCCGATTAAGCAGGCCGTATAGCTTCTCAGCACGCTATCTTCACCTTGGTCCGCATACTCTAATGCGATGTTAATCCCCGGCTTGCGCCACGCGATAATACGGCCCGTGAATCCGGGCCACTCGCATTCTTCATCCAACTGTGGCGGGCCATAAGCTGCAATCGGCTCCTCCGGCACAGAGCTCATCGTTATTCCCTCAGGCAATATGCCGGGATAAGGCGTTTTGATCCGGTCATCCGAACCCGGGGCAAGAAAGTGGACAGCGCTGATGATCCATTCATCGGAATTCGTATACTGAAGTCCGGTCAGCTCATTCAGCTTGGGAGCACGGTAAATATCCATACGTATGGACGCCTTCACGCACCAGATGATGTCATCGTTGAAATAACTGCTGGGTGCCGGCATCCGCTTGACGCCATAAGGCTGCAGCAAGGCCTGAATGACCTTGGGATGATAAGGCTGGCCCAACATGGCAATAAGCTGAACAGCAGGTTCATTCATATACATATTCAGTCCTTCCTTTCATCTGATTCGTTCTCCGGTAATCCAACTCTATTATAGCAAAAAGCACTCCCATATTTATCCTGAGGAGTGCAGCTTGCATTTCTCTGTTCTATTATATCTCCCAGGTCATGACCGGAAAAGCATTTCCCGCTCCTGTGAGGATCTAAATAAAATTCCGAAACTATAAAAGCATCGATAATTTTTTCATCTCGGAGGAAGGGATGTTTCCGTAAATGGTATAAAACAAAAGCCGCCTCCCATACTATTAGTTTCCTCCCTTTTGTTTAAGCGAGGCTTCTTGTGCTGAAAGCTCCTCTAAAAGTGTATAAATGGCATCTGTCGGTATCATTACACCGCAACCTGCGCTTAATCCTAACAGCATATGAAGGTAGAATTGAACCCTCTTTTTCTCACGAATGATCCGATCTAGTTCTGAGGTTTCCAGATTTTTTTCCTTCATTCGAGCCCACCCCGTACTTCCTGTCCGTAATAGGTTTCAACACGCGCCACCAAATCATTTATAAATTTTCCAATCGTCTGCAGTTCAGCTTCCGTATAGGATTCAATGAATTGATAGAACTTTTCCTCTTTTTCTTTGTGCATCTTTTGATGCAGATGATAAACCTGTCTTCCCTTATCCGTTAAACTAAAATAAATCTCTTTACGGTTGTTATTCAATTGGCTTCTTCTAATAAAATCCATCTCCAACAGCTTGGAGGTAATATTTGTAACGTTGCCTTTGGATAATTTCATTTTCCTTACAATCCCCGTGTGGTTGATCGGTTCATGATCACCGATACAATCCATAACGTGTACACTCGTAATATTATTGGAAAGCATGTCAATCTGATGCTTGCGGGCTTGCTCCCGAAACAAGTTACTTTCATGCTCCGTATACAATTCATTCAAGTGCAGCATTCTGATATATTGCTCGTAAAGATGACCTTTAAGATGATTTTGAAACTCCAAATGTATATTCGCCCCTCTCTTGAGCATTTAAGACTCAGAGCCTATGCTGTAATTTTGTTCAATACTGAACAAAAAAATCATAACATAATTGATAATGATTATCAATATCATTATAACGATATAATAAAAAAGTCCACAATGATGTACAGTGTACACCTTCATGGACTTTTTGCGATATGCCGGCGAGAGGACTCGTACGGTGACTTTTTAGACAGCCCCTTCGCTTTTTTTGCGTCTGAAAGATAAAAGGGTAGCGACGAATTGAACCAATAGGGTCGGAAAAAATAAGCTCCAAATGCTTGGAATGGAAGCAATGGAGAGATAGAGGGAATAGGGCGCCAGCCAGACCAAAGAAATAGCCATAAGCAAGCGAAGACCAAGCCAGATTGAAATGGCCATAACGCCTGAAGGTAGTAGGAGCATGAGGACCACAATCACTTTTGTGCTGCTGGATACCTCCTGATCACTGGAAGGGTTAACAAACAGAAAAAAGAAGCTTAGCCCAATACCCAGTAGGGATAAAAAAAAGGCAAGCCACCTCACACCAGGACTCAAATGCCCCACCTCCTGTTCATGGCAAACCACATTATTCTACAAAAGAACATCCCTTCTGTCGACCAACAGCTAGGGATGTTCTTCAATCGTAGCATTTAACTGTCCATTCTGTAAAGCTTAGCGAGCCCGCCCTCAGAAGTTACAAACATGAAAAACGGGACAACAGTAAAGGATGGCCTAAAAATACTACGAGCTGTTGTTTCTGGACAAGGAAGGGTGAAAATCAAGCAGATGACACGTGTTGTTTCATTTTCACTGTGGCCGCCTGTGGATAAACCTGTATGTATTTCTCGATTTGTCTTCGTGCATTGTCCTTCAAGGGACTCTTGCCAATCTAGAGTTCCTTGTATGGAGAATATTCACATTGGGAATACAACAAAAATAAAAAAAGCCCATTAGAGAAAACTCTAATGAGCTTTTTAGCTAGTGCCGGCGAGAGGACTCGAACCTCCACGGTTTCCCTCACGATTTTGAGTCGCGCGCGTCTGCCATTCCGCCACGCCGGCTTATTCAAACGTTCCCTAAGAGATTCGAACTCCTGGCCTTTTGATTCGTAGTCAAACGCTCTATCCAGCTGAGCTAAGGGAACAAAAATAAAAAAAGGCGCCACCCAGATTCGAACTGGGGGTAAAGCTTTTGCAGAGCTCTGCCTTACCTCTTGGCTATGGCGCCATATTATGGAGCGGACGAAGGGATTCGAACCCTCGACCCTCGCCTTGGCAAGGCGATGCTCTACCACTGAGCCACGTCCGCATCATACTGGGGATCTAGGATTCGAACCTAGGAATGACGGAGTCAAAGTCCGTTGCCTTACCGCTTGGCTAATCCCCAATAAACAGAAAAAAATAAGTGGGGCGATCGAAGGGAATTGAACCCTCGAGTGTCGGATCCACAAACCGATGCGTTAACC